>NZ_RQSI01000025.1:0-60724 GCF_003856955.1 Novosphingobium sp. LASN5T | reverse complement strand
GGGTGCTGGTATAGCTACCGGAGCAATCATGTTTTCGTTCGCCGTTTGGATATGGCGGCGACAAATCATCAAATATCCCGAAGACACTTGGAAAGCTCGCCTCTAGGCAATTTGTCCACGCCGCCTAAGCTTCTTCTCTCGGCCATCGACGCGATACTTCTGTCGCCAGAGCTTGCCATCACCAGGATAGACCTGGGGAAAAAGGCCCCCACATTGGGGGCTCCCACATTGCCTGACGCGCGAGAGGCCCCAATTTCCCTGGCTGCGGCCGGATTGCCACGATCGCCGGTAGTCAGCAGGCGCAAAATTGCTCCGGTTTTACGCGGGTTTCAAAGGCACAGGTGGATGTAGATGAACTGAAGTTTGGAGCGGGTGAAGGGAATCGAACCCTCGTCGTAAGCTTGGGAAGCTTCTGCTCTACCATTGAGCTACACCCGCAAAGGCGCTGATTTTACTGGAAAAATATCAGGTCGAGCTGAAACCTTTCCACCTTCGTTTCAAGTTGGAAGCCAACATGGAACGATGGAGGGGGGCTTAGGCGGAAGTGGCGTGCCGCGCAAGTCCGACCTGTCCGTTCCCGCGCCGTCCCGGCCATCGCGCTCCTCGTGCCCCCAGGCGCTATCCCGCATTTGTACCTTGCAGGGGCACGCTGGGAGCCGCGGCCGGCTTGCCGAAGTAATACCCCTGGGCTTCCTCGCAACCTGCGGAGACGAGCAGTTCGAGCTGGCCGATCGTTTCCACGCCTTCCGCCAGCACCGGGATCTGCAGGCTCTTGCCCAGTGCCAGCACGGCTCGGATGATCGCGCGGGCCTGTTCGTTGTGTTCGGATTCAAGCAGGAACGACTTGTCGATCTTGATCTTGTCGAACGGGAACGAATGCAGCGTGTCCAGCGAGGAATAGCCCGTGCCGAAATCGTCCATGGCAACGCTGACGCCCAGCGCCTTGATGCGGCGCAGCGTGTGCAGCGACCGCACCTTGTCGGCAATCAGTGCCGTCTCGGTGATCTCCAGTTCGAGGCGCTGAGGCGAAAGGCCTGTTTCCACCAGTACGCGCGTGACGATTTCCGGCAGATCGGCCTGCAACAACTGCACGGGCGAGAGATTTACGGCGATCTTGTGCTTCTGCGGCCAGAAGACCGCTTCCGCACAAGCCATGCGCAAGACCCATTCGCCCAGCTTCATGATCTCGCCGTTTTCCTCGGCGATCGGGATGAACTCCACGGGTGACACAATGCCGAAGCGGGGATGGTGCCAGCGCAACAGCGCTTCATAGCCGCTGATTTCCCCGTTCTTGAGCGAGTGTTGCGGCTGATACAGGACAGCAAGCTCTCCCCGCGCCACGGCGTGCCGCAGATCGTTTGCCAGTTGGCGACGATGACGGGCGCTTTCGTCCATGCCCTGTTCGTAATAGCAGATGCGCTCGCCCAGGTTGCCCTTGGCCCGATACATCGCGAGATCGGCATTGTTGAGCAGCGCCTCGCGGCCCGTCGCATCGGTGGGGTATATCGCGATGCCGAGACTGGCGCCCACGGCAATGCCGTCCTGCGCGCCGAAGGGAATGTCGAAGCAACGGCTCAGCCGGGCCACGAAATCCGACAGTTCGGCGGGCGAGGAAAAGTGCTTGGCGGCCGCGAATTCATCACCCCCGATCCGCGCCACCGTCTCCCCGTCACCCAGCACGGCCGACATCGCATCCGCGATCCGCTGCAGCAGCATGTCACCGGCAACATGGCCTTGCGTATCGTTGATTTCCTTGAAGCGATCGAGGTCGATGATCGCCAGAGCGACCTGCTCGTCGCGCCGTTCCGCCAGTTCCAGTTCCCGATCCAGCCAGTGGTTGAAGCTGGCGCGATTGGGAAGCCCGGTGAGATCATCGTGCATGGCCATATGCGCGATTCGGGCCTCCGAACGGCTGCGCTCGGTAATGTCCTCAAAGGTCGTCACCCATCCGCCGTTCGGCATGGGCCTGCTGGAAATCGAGACCACGAAATCCTCGCCGAATTCGGAAATCACGGGCGGCAGTTCCGGCGATGCGAACGAGCGCTGGAGCAGAAGCTTCATGTTTTCCAGCCGTTCGTCAGGAACCCGGCCACCCGTTCGCGCCTCCAGCGCAGCCCGCGCCACGTCCTCCAGCGTCCAGCCCGGCTGGCAGCTGTCTTCGGGCAACTGCCAGAGTTCGGCGAACCGGCGATTGCGCAGCATCAGCCGCTGGCTGGCATCGAACAGGCAAAGGCCCTGGTGCATGTGCTCCAGCGCGGCATCGAGACGATGGTGCGCCTCCTTGATCCGGTCCTGGTCTTCCTTGAAGCGCGTCATGTCGCGCGTGATCTTGGCGAAGCCGATGTGTTCGCCCGCGGCATCGACGATCCGCTCGATGGTGACATGCGCCCAGAAGCGCGAACCATCGCGGCGCATGCGCCAGCCCTCGCCGGTAAACTTGCCTTCGGCCAGCGCCTGCGCCAGCGCCCGTTGCGGCGCACCGGCCGCGCGGTCTTCCGGGGAATAGAAACGCCCAAGCGGAAGGCCAAGAACCTCGCTGGCCTGATACCCCTTCAGGCGCTGCGCTCCGGCATTCCAGCTGGCCACCCGCCCGTCGAGATCGAGCATGTAAAGCGCGCAGTCGGAGATGCCCTTGACCAGGATGCTGAACTGCCGTTCGCTAACCTCGATCGCGGCCGTAGCCCGACGCGTGATTGCCCAGCTCCCGATGCACAGCGCCAGCAGCAGCACCGAAACGCTGCCGACCAGGACCGCCATCATGCTGGGGGAAAGCAGCATCGCTTCGGTATGCAGACGGGCGGGAATCAGCCGGATCGCGGCCATCCCGGAAAAGTGCAGGCCAACCACCGCGACGGTCATCATCAGCGCCGCGGCAAAACCCTGCCCCCGTCCACCATGCCGCACCGCCCTGTCCAGCCCGGCGAAAAACGGCACAATCGCGAGCACGAGCGAAAGTGCGACATAAGGCAACCGCCATTGGATGACGGCCGGCATCTCTACTGCCGCCATGCCGACATAGTGCATCGTCGCGAAACCTGCGCCCGCCAGCACGCTTGCGCCAAAGCGGCCGGTTCGCGTGCTTGCTCTCATCGCGAACAGGAACGCGACCGCCATGCTGACGACGACAATGCCGAGCGAACCGACCGTCAGCCCCGCCTTGTACCCCATCACCACGCCGGGATCGTAGCCGAGCATCGCGATGAAGTGCGTGGACCAGATACCGAACCCGGTTACCGCTCCGCCGATCACCGCCCAGTTGCGGGCGCCGCGTCCCTTTGCCACGCGCGATTGGCGCAGCAGGAGGACGGCCGTTACGGTCGACAGGAGGCACACGCCAGCAGCGAGCAGCACGAGGCTGAAATCATGCTGATCGCGAATGCAAAACAGGATATCGAACATCAGGGATCCACTTTCCGGTCGGACAGTGGATGCTTGGCCCATCAATCGTTAAGAACGTGCCAATCTGGCAGTATCGCCCTTTTGGGCAACCAGGTCAGGGATGCAGGATAGAGCTCCCCCTTACTGGCAGTCGCCTTCCATTTCGGCCATCAGCACCGCGCCAAGGTTGCGGGCGATCGTCTTCAGCATGTTCGCCAGGAAAGCGTCCATCGCCGCGTTGCCCTTGGCGGAAAGCCGCACGAACGTCCTGCGCCGATCCTTGCCGTCGTCTTCACGATGCACGTAGTCATGCTCCATCAGATGGCGCAGCCAACGCAGGGCCGTGGTCGGCGGAACATAGGCACCGATGCAGGCGCTGGTGGTGGCGACTTCGCGCTTTTCGTGGCGGGCGATATAGAGATCCAGCAGGATGTCCCACGCCGCCTCGCCGAACAAGTCGGCGGGAAAGAAGCGCTCGCGCCGCCGACGCGCCGAATAGAGCTCGCGTGCCAAAGCCAGATGCGCGCGCGCCGTGCGTTCGGGCAGCGGGGGCGAAACGATGATGTCCCCTTCACAGGCCAGCAGCGGGATACCCATCCTGGCAGGTTCGAGGGCAATTCCTCCGATTTCGAAAGCCTTCATGTCGCAACCCATCCTGACCCCGTGGTTCCCGTCACGGCTCCCGCAGTTCACACCCTGGCCCGGCATCACGCGGCGGGCCGCGAGCGGCTTGCGGAAAGCGCATGAAGAACCACGCACATGCGATGATAAGTGCCAGAATTTCGGGCATTTCGGTGTAAAATGATGTAAATTTGCAAGGCGCCGCGTGGGCGCCACGGCTGCGCGCGCCCACCGACCTATCCCGTCGAGTCCGCAATCTTCCCGATTGCGCGGGCGATCGATATTGGCGATGGATACCATAGCTCCGCCCGACATCCCGAGACGAGACCGCCAACATGCCCGAAGCGCCGCGCGCCAAAACCTTTCATCACCTGCCTGTGTCGCGCCGCCTGACCACGCTGGTCGTTTTGGCCTGCCTTGCCTCCGGCTGCGCCGGTCCGGTGCGAACCCGCTTCGGTGGAATGGCCGCGCCGGAGACGCCGGCCACGCCCTATACCGTGAAGCCAACCGCCATGCCCGAAGACAACGGCGACCGGACGGTCATCGTCAACGCGCTGCGCACCACCGGCATCGGCATCGCCGATGACAGCCGGAACGAGTTGACCGCTGCCTATACCCAGCGCCCGTCGAACGTGGCCGTGCTGGTCGACAACGCGGCCCCGCCGCTTTCTGGAGCCAAGAAGCAGCGCTTCCTGCAATCCTGCCACGACACACGGTATCGCCTTGTCCTGACGGTCGTGGACCACGCCACGGGCACGCTGCTCGGGCGCGGCTGGGCCGAAGAAGATCACTGCCACGGCACAGGCAAGCCCGTGCTGGCCTCGCTCGCTGCCCGCGCTGCGGACATGCTGGTCCATCCCGTGCCCGAAGGATCGGAGCTGTCGTGGACGCGCGACTGAAGCCCACTCAATCGTCAGTGACGAGAGGCAGGCGGATGGTGAACTCCTTCATGCCATCCGGCATCTCGCGATAGCCTACGCTCCCGTTCTGCCGTTCCGCCGCCATTCTCACGAACGCCAGCCCCAGCCCCCGGCTGGCCTCGCCCGCCGCATCGGTGCCGGGCGCGAAGGGGATAAACGGATCGCGCGCGCGCTCCGGCGGCATCGGCGGCCCCTGTCCCGTGATCGAGCAGGCGGCCAGCGCGCCCTCGCGCACGATGCGACATTCGACGGTTCCACCTTCCGGCGCGAACTTCACTGCATTCCCCAGCAGGTTGAGCAGTGCGCGCTGGACCAGGGCCGGGTCCCCCATCACCCACAGATCGTCATCGTCGATACGCTCGCGGATCGCCACGTTGCGCTGGCGCGCGCGCTGCCAGACCAGGTCTGTCGCTTCCGCCAGAGCGCCCGCGAGATCGACCGGTTCCGCCACCACGCGCGCGTTCTCAAGGCGGGCGAGTTGCACGAAATCGTCCGCCAGCTTCAACCCGCGCCCGGCATGCTGGCGTATGCGCAAGGCGGTATCGGCGGTTACCGCTCCGCTATCGCCCGATGTCCGATCCTGCAGCAGCGCGATTACGGCGGAGAACGGCGCGCGCATGTCGTGGCTAAGGAACTGAAGCGCCTCTTCCCGTGCGCGGGATGCCGCTTTCAGCTCGGTAATATCGGCAAAGCGGATGATCGTGCCGATCCCGTCGATCGCCGCGCGCGATAACACCAGCGTCCGCCCATCGGGCAACGTCACCTCGCCTTCGCGCGCGGCCCCGCCCAGCCCGATCCCGGCCAGCAGAGGCAGCAAGGGCTGGTCACGCACCGCGCGCCCGAACAGGCGGTCGGCCGCGATGTTCCCCATCACCACCGCGCCATCGTCGTCGACCACGCAGACCGCATCGGGCAAGCGGGCCAGAATCTCCGCGATGAAGGCGCGCAAGGCACGCAGCTGCGCGATCACGTCATGCAGGCGGTTGGTCTCCACGTTGACGAGGTCGCCACGCCCGGACGCGGGCACCGCTGCGGGGACAAGGTCGGGCTCCTTCTGGAGCTGGACCACTTCGGCGGTCAGGAACTCGCTCACCGCCGCCAGCCGCCGCCAGCCCCACAGCGAATAGACCACCACCAGCCCCAGCAGGGCCGAGCCCGGCGGAATCCACCAGCCGATCGTCAGCAGCAAGGCCACCGACGCGGCCGACACCACGACCAGCCCCGCCAGCGACAGGCGCAGGTTCGTCATCGGCCCGAAATGCAGGAAGGCAAGCAACAGCAACAACACCGGAAGCAGGCTGAACGCCAGCACCCATGGCGTGCCCACATCGTGGTAGAAATCGCCATGCAGCAGGGCATTGAGCATGTTGGCCTGCAGTTCCACGCCCGACATCAGCGTACCGGCTGAAAACGGCACGAGGAAACGATCGCCGAAGCCGGATGCGATCCCGCCGAACAGCAGGACCTTTCCGCGGATCAAGGCATCCGGCACTCTTCCCGCCTGCAGATCATCGAACGACACGCGCCGGAACGCGCCGGGCCGCTGGAACGGGATGATCTGCGTGATCGCCGGCGGATGGGCCTGGTAGGCTTGCGGATCTATGCGCCGGACAAGCAATTCCGTCAGATGCGGGACCGCCCCGTTGAGCCGGGGTTCGAAGCGGCGCACAACGCCGTCGTCATCGAAGTTGACGTCCACCGACCCCAGCCCAGCCGCCGCCGCGCTGATCGGCGGGGGTGGCTTTTGATCCGCCGTGGTCGCCGCGCGGCCATCGGCATCCGGCAAGCCCGGCAGCATGGGAAGATAGACCGGCGCCGCCGCGCGCAACCCTTCCGCTAAACGCCCGTCCTCGGCCGTCGGCTCGATGAACAGGACGTCGTAACCGATCGCAGCGGGCCGTGCCTTCGCCGCCATTTCGAGCGCGCTCGCGTGGACGGAGCGGGGCCAAGGCCAGTTGCCGATCCGCGCCAGGCTGCCTTCGTCGATTTCGACCAGCATGATCCGATCATCCGCATTGGCGGGACGGATCAGCGTCATCGAATCCAGCAGGATATTATCGACCGGCGCGGTCCAGCGTCCGCGTACCGATGCCGTTACCAGCAGGCTGGCCGCGATCACCACGACCAGCCATTCGATCAGCAGCCGGCGATAGAGCATCGCGCGCGGCGCCTATCGGCCCGCGCCCGTGACCGTGAACTTCTGGAAAGGCGTCCAATTTTCAGTGACTTCGCCATCGGCATATTGCTGCACGCCGACGCGCCAGAAATAGACTCCATCGGCCAGACCCGCCACGCCCACCTGCGCGTCCTGCAATCCAGGCTCGTCGATCATCGGCGCCGCCTTGGCGTCACCACGCACCAGCTGGAAGCGATAGAGCCGGCGCGCGTCGCTTGCCCCCTGCCCCAGCCACTTGATCGTGATCCGGTCGCCATCCTGCGCAGCGCTGGCACTCAGCCCGGTCAGCGAGCGGCGCAGGGAATAGACCTGCGGCAAGCCCTCGATCCCGGTGGCCGACAGAGCGGTAAGGCGCACGAACCAACGCCCGTCGGCCAAAGCCGGCAACGTCACCGTGTCGCCGTCGGCGCTGGCCTCGGTGACCAGATCGGCAAAGCTGGAATCGGCCGCAACCTGGACGTGATACCCCTTTGCTCCCGCCTCCTGGCGCGCCTGCAAGGCTACCACGGGATCGACCAGCACCTTGCCCGCGTCCACCAGTTCGGGCGCCGGCAACAGCGCTTCCACCTTCACCGCGCCACCGGGAGAGACCTGCGCGCCGAACCCTTGCGCCAGCATGGTTTCGGCAGCCGAGGGATCGCCCTGCACCGCAACCTTGCCCTCGACCACTTCCGTGGCCGAAGCGCCGGCATCGTCATAAGCGACACGCAGGACGGTGCCGCGAATGGCGGAAACCGCGCGCGGCGTGCGCAGGCGAAAACGGCTGCCGTCCGCTTGCAGTGGGGTAGCTTGCGTCTCGATCTTGCCGCGTTCCACCGCGACATCGAAATCGACGCTTCCCGTGAGCAGGATACGCCGCATCGCGACAAGCCGCACACGCGTGCGGGTAGGCAACGACACTTGCGAGCCGTTGGACAGGGCGAGCCCGATGAAACCATCGACTCCCGTCTCCAGCACGGCACCCGGCATCACGGCGAGACCGGCGGTCGGCCGGATCGGCGCGCCGCCACTTTCCAGCGTCACGGTGCCGCGCGCCGCCAGGATGCGGGCCTGCAACGGCTCTGTTCTCAGCAGGCGCAACGGCACGCGCAGCCGCGATCCCACGGGCAGGCGCAAGGGATCGGCCACGCGGTTGATACGCTGGACCTCGCGATAATCGGCCTGCCGGACAAGGTAGCGCGACGCGATCTGATAGAGATTGTCGCCTGCGCGCACGGTATATTCGATCTGATCCTGCGCCACCGCCACAACCGGCGCGGATGCGGCATGGCCTTGCTGACCCGTCATTGCGGGCAGGACAAGGGCGAGGGCCGCAAACGGGCGAGCGATCCGGTTAGTCTTGCGCATGGTCGGTCTCCAGTCTGTAGCCGTAGCCGAACACCGTTCGCAGCGAAAAGCCGTTTTCCAGCCGTAACGAAAGCTTCGTGCGAATGCGCGAAACGTGCATGTCGAGCGTGCGCGTGGAAAGCTCGGCCACGCTCTTCCAGACCGCTTCCATGATATAGGCGCGCGAAAGCGGCCTGTTCTGGTTCGCGAAAAAGAGCATGGCCAGCGCAAATTCCTTCGCTGTCAACGCAATGTCCTCTCCACCGAACTTCACGACATTACGTTGCGCATCGAACAGATAGGCGCCGAACTGCAACGGGCCCTGCACCGCCGTTCCCCCGACGGCGCTGCGCCGCAACAGGGCGTTCACACGGGCCAGGATCACCACAGGGCTTTCCGGCTTGATGATGAAATCGTCCGCCCCGGTATTGAGCGCCAGCGCGATATCATCCTTGTCCGAGCGGTTGGTCAGCATGATGACCGGCGGGCACGCCGCGATCCGCGACTTGGCCAGTTCCATAAGATGGATGCCGCTCATCCCCGGCATGTTCCAGTCTACTATCAGCAGATCAAAAGTTTCGCGCTGCGCGGCAGCGAGCAGATCCAGACCACTGCGATAGCACGAACACGAGTGCCCTTCCCCACGCAAGGTTTCCGCAACGAAAGCCTGCACTGTTTCATCATCATCAACGATGGCGATATGCATCATGCAAGTCCTTTACCGTCATCGCGCATACCCCACCCCATCGGGCAACACGTCGTTCCCGGGAAGCAGGTGTTACAACCTTTTACACCGATCACGTTTACAGGACGCTTATAACGCGGATGTCTGGATAACCGACTAAGCGCATACGCAACGATCACGGTGTCATTACGTATCTGCTTCTGGACCAACCCTCAACGGGGGCCTTGTCGGGTCGCCTGAAGCCTGGGGTCATACGCAATTGCCGCCATGGCCCCAGGCGGATGGCAAAAGTACGCAGGAAAACAGAACCTTGCCAGGCCAACACGCGCGCCAGTCCCGTCCCATCATCAGAAGCGGTGGCGTGTTCGCACAAGTTGCTCCGTTTCGGACTATTTAAGGGGTCACGCCGAGCCCGATCTCCTCCGCGTGACGCTAACCCACGATGCATTAGGGGAACGACAAGAACGCAATGCCGTTGGCTGTCTAAAGCTGAAGGCCGGGTCGTCCCCTCGGCCAAACGAGGAAAACGGCATGAGAGGCGCTTGGCCAGCCCTTGTACTGGGCGTTGTAATTGCCTTGGCGGGCGTCATTATGACGGGCGGGGGCGCCTACCTCGTCGAGCTCGGCGGATCGATCTACTATTTGCTGGCCGGCCTTGGGCTGCTCGGCACGGCCTGGTTGCTATTTCGCCGGCGCCCGCTTGCGGTTTGGCTGTATGCCGCTCTGTTCCTGCTGAGCATGGTGTGGGGCCTCTCGGAAGCGCAAGGAAACGCCTGGGCGATGATCCCCTGGCTGATCGCGCCCTTCGTGCTGCTGGTCGCCATGCTGCTGGTCATGCCCACGCTGGTGGACAGCCCGCACCGCTGGAAGTGGTCGGGCGGCGGCATCGCGGCGGGGCTGCTCGCCGTTATCGCCTGCTTTGCCTTGCCCGGTTCGGGCTTGTCGTCGCCTGTGCTCGCGTTGCCTCCGCAGAGCTCGCAGGCGCTGGGTGATCCCTCTGGCCTGGCGACTGGGCGCGACTGGCCTACCTATGGCGGAACTTACGCGAACTGGCGCTATTCTCCCCTCACGCAGATCGATCGCGGCAATGTCGGAAGCCTGCACAAAGTCTGGGAGACGCATACCGGCGGCACGCCGCAATCCGCGAAATTCCAGAAGCTCTACGGCACCGAAAACACGCCGATAAAAGTGGGCAACCTGCTCTATACCTGCACCGCCAAGAATGTGGTGGTCGCGCTCGATGCGGCCACCGGGCGCGTAGCTTGGCGTCACGATCCCAAAGTGCCCGACGCATGGATTCCCTATACCACCGCTTGCCGCGGAGTTGTGGTCTATGCGGTTCCCGGCGCAGACAGAGCCGCGCCTTGCGCCATCCGCGTGATCGAGGGCACCCTGGATTCACGCCTGATCGCCCTGGACGCCCTATCGGGCGAGCCATGCCGCGAGTTCAACGGCACGGGGGAACAGGATACCAAGATCGGCATGGGGCCGGTCTATCCGGGCCTCGC
Source organism: Novosphingobium sp. LASN5T (assembly GCF_003856955.1). NCBI lineage: Bacteria > Pseudomonadati > Pseudomonadota > Alphaproteobacteria > Sphingomonadales > Sphingomonadaceae > Novosphingobium > Novosphingobium sp. LASN5T. The sequence continues at coordinate 50,110 of NZ_RQSI01000025.1, read as the reverse complement.
CTCCATCAACTCGGCACCAACCGTCGTGCGCGGGGTGATCGTTGTGGGGCATCAGATCCTCGACGGGCAATACAGCCGGGCGCCCTCCGGCGTGGTTCAGGGGTTCGATGCGCGGACGGGCAAGCTCGTGTGGGCCTGGGACATGGCTCACCCCGATTGGAGCGGCTATCCGCCGGCCGGCCAGACCTGGGCGCGGGGAACACCGAACATGTGGACCAGCGCTGCGGGCGACGAACGGCTTGGCCTCGTCTATGTCCCGCTCGGCAATGCGGCGAACGACTACTGGTCAAGTGGCCGCACCCCGCTCGAGAATGCCTATTCGAGCTCGCTCGTGGCGCTCGACGTCGCCACGGGCAAGCCGCGCTGGAGCTTCCAGGCCGTCAAGAAGGACGTGTGGGACTATGACTTCGGCAGTCAGCCATCCCTGATCGACTACAAGGGCATAGCGGCGGTGCTCGTCCCGTCGAAACAGGGGGACTTATACATCCTGGATCGCGCCACCGGCCGGCCTTTGACGCCGATCGGCACGATCGCCGCCCCGCAAGGCGGCGCGGAACCTGCCCAGCGCGCGGCACAGCAGATCGTTTCGCTGTGGAACACGCTGCGCAAGGCGCCGCTTCACGAATCCGACATGTGGGGCATGTCGCCGATCGACCAGATGATCTGCCGCATCCAGTTCCGCGAAGCGGACTACCGCGGTTACTTCACGCCGCCCAGCGTCGATCGGAGCAGTGTGGAATATCCCGGTTACAACGGTGGCAGCGATTGGGGCGGCGTGTCGATTGATCCGCTGCGCGGGGTGATCGTCGCCAACTACAACGACATGCCCAACTATGTACGGCTGATAACCCGGTCGGAAGCGGATCGGCGCGACATCATGCCGCGTTTCGCGGCAAAGGACATTTCCACCAAGTCTCATTCGGTCGATCCGCAATGGGGCGCGCCCTACGCGATCGAGGTGAACGCGGGGTGGCGCATGCCGTTCACCGGGCTGATGTGCAAACGCCCCCCATATGGCGGCATTCGCGCCATCGACATCGCCACCGGCAGGACGCTGTGGGACCGTCCCCTTGGCACGGCGCGCCGCAACGGTCCGTTCGGCGTGCCGACGATGCTGCCGCTCACGATCGGCACGCCGAACAACGGCGGCGCGGTGACGACCGCCAGCGGCCTGGTATTCATCGCCGCCGCCACCGACGACCTGATAAGGGCGATCGATCTGCGGACGGGGAAGACAGTGTGGTCGGCCAGTCTGCCAGCAGGCGGCCAGGCGACACCGATCATCTACCAGCAGGGGGGCCGGGAATACCTCGTCATCTTTGCCGGCGGGCACCATTTCATGGAGACGCCCGCAGGCGACAGCGTGATTGCCTATGCGCTGCCGGGTTGACGTTGCCAGGGGCGTGCGGACGAAGTAGCCGTAAACCCTTCGCAACGCCGCCATGCGGCATGTCGTCTCACCGGATGGTAAAAATCCCGAAACATGCGACCATGGGTTTAGGAGTAGCGCGAGAGCGTGCGCCCCATACCTGAGACCGATGTTCAAAGACCCGTCTTGATGCCACTTTATCGATAATGGCGTCAGCCGCCGATGCCCCGTGAACGATCAAGGAGAACCGCGTGACAGACCTGATCCAGTGCATGGCCAGCACGGCGGAAGACGAGCTGCCCGGTCCCGATTTGCTCTGCCGCGATGCGTTGACCGGGCTGTCGCGCACTCCCAAGACATTGCCCAGCAAGCACTTTTACGACGCGCACGGATCCGATCTGTTCGAGGAAATCTGCCTGCTGGACGAATATTACGTCACGCGCACCGAGGAAGCCCAGTTGCGCAAGATCGCGACCACCCTGTCCCGCGCCATTCCGCCGGGCGCGGCGCTTGTTGAATTCGGCAGTGGCGCCAGCGTGAAGACGCGCCGCATCCTGGACGCAAGCCCTCAACTGTCCGCCTATCTCCCCATCGACATCAGCGAGGCCGCGCTTGCACATGCCGCCGCCCGCATCCGCGCCAGCTACCCCGCGCTGGAGGTAGCGCCCATCCGGGCGGACTTCACCGCCGATATCACGCTGCCCGAAAGGTTCGGGGCAAGGCCGCTGGTCGGCTTCTTTCCCGGATCGACCATCGGCAATTTCACGCCGGACGAAGCGGAAACCTTCCTTGCCAACGTCCGCCGCTTGCTGGGCGCCGGCGCCTGCCTGATGCTGGGCGCGGATTCCACCAACGATCCGGCCGTGCTGGGCCCCGCCTATGATGACAGGAGCGGTGTTACAGCCGCTTTCAACCTGAATCTGCTGACCCGCCTCAACCGCGAATGCGGCGCCGATTTCGACCTTGACCGGTTCGAGCATCGCGCCGTGTGGAATGCGGGCGAGAGCCGCATCGAAATGCATCTCGTCAGCCTTGCCGGGCAAGAGGTGAGAATCGCGGACGCGCGCGTGCAGTTTGCCCCGCACGAGACGATCCACACCGAGAACAGCTACAAGTATCAGCCCGATTTCCTCAGCGCCCTGGCCAGCCGCGCTGGCTGGGCCGTCCGGCAGGTGTGGCAGGAAAGCGATCCCGCGCCCTTATCGCCGGGTCACGCGGGCACGTTCTGCACCTATCTGCTGGATGGGCGTTAGGCCGCCGTGCCCACGCAATGCCGCAAAATCGTGCTAACGAGCCTGAGCGCAGGCAGACAAAGGTCCCTGCCGTCACGCACCGCAAGGCTCCATGCGATGCTGACCAGGCAATCGGACGGTGGGCAGGACGTGGTGTTCGCATGAATGTTTCGCAGGATCCGGTCGCGCTGGCGCGACACTACCGCGCGGTGCGTGCCCTGACCGAACAACTGGCCGCGCCGCTCTCGGATGCCGATGCCACCATTCAGTCCATGCCCGATGCATCGCCCGCCAAATGGCATCTGGCGCATACCACCTGGTTCTTTGAAACCTTCGTCCTGCGCGATCATGTGGCGGGCTATCCCCCCTATCGCGCCGAGTGGCCCTTTCTGTTCAACAGCTACTACGAAGCCGAAGGCCAGCGCATGATGCGCGCGGCACGCGGCATGCTCTCGCGCCCTTCGTTGCCGGAGATACAGGCCTATCGCCATGCGGTTGACGAGGCGTTGCTGGCTGCAATCGGCGATCTGCCGCCCGATGTGCTGGCGCTGGTCGAACTGGGCTGCCACCACGAGCAACAGCATCAGGAACTGCTGCTGACCGACATTCTCCACGCGTTCGCCCAGAACCCGCTGGAATGGGCGATCTGGCCACACGCAGAAACACCCGGCACAGCACCCGCGCCCATCGGCTGGATCCAAAACGCCGGCGGCATCGTGGAGATCGGCCATGATGCCCAGGGCTTCGCGTTTGATTGCGAGGGTCCCCGCCACCAGACCATGCTGGCGCCACACACGCTGGCGGACCGGCGCGTCACCAATGGCGAATGGATCGAATTCATCCGCGATGGCGGCTATCGCGATCCGCGCCTGTGGCTGGCCGATGGCTGGGCATGGGTGCAGGCCCAGGCGATCACCGCGCCGCTCTATTGGCGCGAGAACGATGGCGCCTTTTCCAGCTTTGGCCTGAGCGGACGGCACGCCGTCGACCCGTATGCGCCCGTCTGCCACATCAGCCTGTACGAGGCCGATGCCTTCGCCACCTGGGCCGGCGCCCGGTTGCCCACCGAAGCGGAATGGGAAAGCGCCGCGGCGGTCCACGATCCGTCCGGAGGCAACCAGTTGGACGCAGGCGGCGACATCCGCCCCCGCGCGGGTGGTGCGTCCTTCTTTGGCGACGTGTGGGAATGGACCGGCAGCGCCTATCGGCCCTACCCCGGCTTTCGCATCGCCGACGGCGCGATCGGCGAATACAACGGCAAGTTCATGAGCAGCCAGTTCGTGCTGCGCGGCAGCAGTTGTGCCACGCCGCGCGGCCACGCCCGCGCCACCTATCGCAACTTCTTCTACCCCCACCAGCGCTGGCAATTCATGGGGCTGCGCCTTGCTAAAGACGGGACCAGGGACGGGGGCACGGCTCTGGCATGACGCCCCGTCGCAAGCTGGCCATGCTGGCGGTGGGCGGCTCCACCGTGGTGGAATGGTATGATTTCACGCTGTGCCTCTATTTCGCGCCCACCCTGTCGCGGGTGTTCTTCGGGCCGGGCAAGGATGCTCTGGGCAATACGCTGGCGGGCTTTGCCATCGCCTATCTGATGCGCCCCTTCGGCGCGGTGCTGCTGGGGGTGCTGGGTGATCGCAAGGGCCGCAAGCCCGCGCTGCTGCTCTCAATGGCGGCCATGACACTGGCCATGCTGTGCATCGCCCTGCTGCCCACCTATCGGCAGGCGGGCGCATGGACGGGCTGGGGCCTGATCGTGATGCGCTGCCTGATGGGGTTCAGCGTGGGGGGCGAATATACCTCGGTCGTGACCTACCTTTACGAAACCGCGCCCGCCCATCGGCGCGGACTGATAACCTCGCTGGCCGCGGCGGCCAGCGAGATCGGCGGCTTGCTGGCGGTGGGCCTGTGCGCCGTGCTGACAAGCACGCTGGACGCGGCCAGCCTCGATGGCTGGGGCTGGCGGGTGCCGTTCCTGTTCGGCGCGGTGCTGGCCGGCGCGATCTGGCTGGCGCGGGGGATGATTGCGGAAACGCCGGCCTTTCACCAGCCCACGGCAGGCCAGGCTTCGCCGCTGGCCTATGCCCTGCGCCACGAACGCAACGGGATCGCCACCGGCTTCGCGATTTCCGCGCTGGGCTCGATCTCCTATTATGTCGGCATCACCTATGTCCCGTCCTACATGGCCTCGGTCGGCTGGCACAACGAAGGGTTGGCGCTGGAATATTCCACCCTGGCCGCGCTGGTGGTGATTGCGGTGACCCCGCTGGTGGGCTGGCTGTCGGACGTCGCCGGTCGCCGCTGGGTGCTGCTGTGCCTGTGCGCGGGCTGTGCCCTGCTGCCCATGGCACTGTTCCGGCTTATCGCCAGCGGGTCGGCCACGGCCGCGCTGGGAGCGATCGCGACGCTGGCGGCGCTGGCGGGCGGGGTCAGCGCAGTGGGCACCGTCGCTACCGCAGAGCAATTTTCGGCGCGTGCGCGGCTGAGCGGCCTCGCCCTCGGCGCTACCAGCGCCACCGCCCTGTTCGGCGGGCTAACGCCCTATCTGGCGCACCACCTGCAACAGGCGACCGGCCTGACGGAAGTGCCCGGGATCATGATCGCGGTTGTGGCGCTGGGTTCGGGGCTCGCGCTGATGGTATTGTTGCCCACGCGCAAGGTCACAGGCTGAAGGCATCAACCTCGCGCCGCTGCGGTTCGTCCATGGTGGCATAGTCGCGCAAGGACTGCTCCAGTTCCGCCAGCCCCCGCACGAGGTTGTCCTGCGCCATGCCGAAACCCAGGCGAATGTGGGCGGGCGCTCCCCAATAGTGCCCAGGCGCCACGATCACGCCGCGCGTCGCCAGCAGCCAGGCGGCAAACCCATCGGTGCGCGCCATGCCCTCAAGGCCGGGAAAGGCAAGGCATCCCCAGGGCGAAAGACCGCCTGATACCAGGCCTTCCCCCGCCATCCGGGTCAGCCAGTCCTCCATGATCGGACGGTTGGCATCAAGGATATCCTGCGTGCGCGCCCGAAACCGGCGCCAGTCCCGCAACACCGCAAGGCCGATCGCGTGGGACACCGCCGAAAGCCCGGTATCGTGATGCACGCTGGCATGGCGCAGCCTTTGCGCCACGGGAGCGGAAGCCACGATCCAACCGCAGCGCAGCGCCCCCAGGCCGAAAATCTTCGACAGACCCGACAGGCTGATGACCGCGGGCGATCGCAGCGCGGCGAGGCCTCGATCATCGGCAAACGCGCCATAGATCTCGTCCAGCACCAGCCAGATTCCGGCCGCCTCGCACAACTCGGCCAGCGCCGCCAGATCGCTATCCAGCAATGGCAGCCCGGTGGGATTATGCAGGTGAGACAGCACGATCATCCGCGTTTCCGGGCGCAGGCGCTTGCGCAGATCGGCCAGATCGGGTCGCATTTGCGGGCCGCTGCGCCCGAAGCACTCGGCGTGCAATCCGGCGGCCCGGGCCATATCCTCGAACGGCTGATAGCCCGGCCGCTCGATCAGCACATGGTCATCCCGGCGCGCCAGCGCGGCGAATACAAGCGCGAGCCCCGACGAAACGCCAGAGGTGGCCACTACGCGATCATTGCTGATGCCATAGGCATCTGCCAGATGACTCCGCATCGCCATGCTGCCGCCGCCGAACACCGGCGGGAGGGATGCCTGCCCGGAGCTGCCGAACGTCTTGCGCGCGGCCTCGGCCAGCAACGCATCGGGCGCGCTGACGGAACTGTCATACAACGACAGTCCGCCCCTGCCCGAAACGTGATAGACCCAATCCAGATAGCGCAACGCTTGATCATCCCTCCTGCGAAAGCCTGTCACGCACGCCTGAGGGCGGCTGCAAAAGCGCCGGTCATATGCGCTGACGGCGAACCGCGAGAGATTGGTATGCAAGCGGCGACCGAACGGCAAGCCGCTTGCGAACATGGCTCTGCCGGTTGCTCCAGCGCCCCAAGGGCGTTTTCTCGTCAGCACTCCGGTCACCCGGCTTCACTTCTACTGCGCGCCGATCGGGAGAGTGCCTCAGTCAAACGATGCCGCGGTTCCGGCGGACCAACATAGATCAGTACTTCGTCAATTGACGGAATAGCGGACAAAGCCGATACCCGTTGCCGGGAGCTTTCGCGTGGTGTCGCCCTCCCCCAATCCCCGTTGCATGTCATCGCCTTGTGCATCCGCCGGATTCCCATTCCACGGCGATGTGGAATAAATGCATGTCCACGACCTTATTGAATCGACCGAAAATCCTTGTCGTTGAAGATGAATGCTTGATCGCGGAGGAGCTACGGATCTGTCTGCTTGAAGCGGGGGCGGACGTGATCGGCCCAGTCGGTGTGCTCGAGGATGCCCTGAACCTTGCCGGATCGGAACAGGACATTGCCTGCGCCTTGGTCGACATTGGGCTGGAGGGCGGCATGACGTATGCCGTCGCCGAATATCTCGACGAACACTCCATCCCCTATCTGTTCACAACCGGATATTCCCCGGCGGCAATTCCCGACCGGTTCGGCGGGATAGGGAACTTCCAGAAGCCGATACGAATGTCGGCATTGCTGCGGGGGATTGGCGATCTGATCGATGCGTAAAGGACGAAAGCTCTTCGCGGGCTGGCTAGGCCAAGAAGGCGGTGATCCGTCCTTCGATCCCGATGCCGATCGCCGCAGAGAAGTGACCCGCGCGCGATCGGCAGAACGGCAGATAACCCAGCAAGATTGAAGGCATCAATCGTCGCGGAGGCCGAACCGGTCTTCCTCGTCGTCATGCGCGGGCTCGCCCTCGTAAGCCGTGTAGTCAAGGCGCCCGGAGCGAAGCATTTCGTTCATGCGATCGACCGTGTCAGGCGTATCCTCCGCTACCAGCGGAGCATTTCTGGGCCGCACGCGGGCACGCCCTGCCCCTGTTACCTCGGCTTCCCCGGCGTGGTTGTGAACGACGATCGGGTGGCTTTGCTCATCTTGGTCAGTATGCTGGTCCTGATGCTTTCTGGCGTCTTTCGGTTCGTCCGTCATCGGCGATCTCCAAACTAAAGACGGGTATCGTTCCCAGGATCTGCACCCGGGGAATGTGCCGCTTGTGCAAGCCATCAACAGGGCGGAACGCCCTGCGATCCATCCGGCCAGCCATTGCTAACGCATGTTTGTGTGTTCCTTTTCCGTGGCATCGGCGGAACCGGATGGTGCGTTCTTCGCTTTTCCCGCATGGATAGCAGGGAACCGGTGGTGGCCGGGAGCATCGACGAAGCGGGCCTGGTCTACAGTGCCGATACCGCAGCCGGCATCACGCGCCGTCGCCGGGGCAAGGGTTGGAGCTATCGCGACCCGAAAGGCCAAGCCATCCCGGAAGGTTCAACGCTCCGGCGGGTCCGGGCGCTCGCCATACCGCCGGCGTGGACCGAAGTTTGGATATGTCCTCGGAGCAATGGTCATATCCAGGCAACGGGACGGGACGCCCGCGGTCGCAAGCAGTACATCTATCACCAGGATTTCCGGGCGTGGCGCGATGAGGCGAAGTACGCGCACATGCTGGACTTCGCGCGGCGGCTTCCCAGAATTCGTGGTGCTGTCGACGCGCATATGCGCCTGGCCGGCCTCCCGCGCGAGAAGGTTCTGGCCACCGTGGTCTACCTGCTTGAAAAAACCCTGATCCGGGTCGGCAATGCCGAATATGCGCGCACCAACCGCAGCTTCGGACTGACTACGCTGGGCAGGCGCCATGTGCGGGTCGAAGGCGGGGAACTGCGGTTCCGCTTCCGGGGCAAGAGCGGCAGGCAATGGAACCTGCGCCTTCACGACCGACGCGTCGCGCGCATCGTGCGGCAGTGCCAGGAACTGCCGGGACAGCACCTGTTCGAATACGAGGATGGAGAAGGACACATCCGCGCGGTGTCGTCGGAGGACGTCAATGTTTACCTGCGCGAAATTGCCGGCATCGATGCTACCGCGAAGGATTTTCGCACATGGGCGGGAACGATGATGGCCGCCCGCATCCTGGCGCTGGCCGAACCGTGCGAAAGCACGGCGGCGGCCACTCGTGCCGTCCGCGATGCCGTGACGGCGGTGGCGTCGGCGCTTGGGAACACGCCGGCTGTTTGCCGGAAATGCTATATTCACCCGGCGGTAATCGATGCCTGGATGGACCAGAGCCTCACGCCGTTGCGCGGCGCAAGGCACCAAGACGTTTCAACGCGACGGGAGCCGCAGATCAAACCGGCGCTCAGCACGCTGGAGCGATCCGTCCTGCGCCTGCTTCGCCGTTGACGGTTCAGACTTTGGGCAGATCCTGTCTGGCCTTGCCCCAATCGCGCAGCTTCTTCCCCGTGGCGCGTTTCGCCAGTTCCTGTTCGTCGGCGATGGTGAACATCTGCGCCGATGGCGCCTCTTCCAGTTCCCGCCAGCTGACCGGCGTGGCCACCGGTGCGCCGGGGCGGGCACGGACCACATAAGGCAGGACCGAGGTCGATCCGCGCTGGTTGCGCAGCCAGTCGATGAAGATGCGCCCTTTCCGCTTCGCCTTGCTCATGGTCGCGGTATAGCGGTCGGGAGCATTCTCGCTCAGGGCATGGGCGAAGCGGCTGGCGAAGTCCTTTACCTCCGGCCATTCCGCCACCGGTCGCAGGGGCACGACCACATGCACGCCCTTGCCGCCGGACAGCATGGCGAAGCTGGTCAGCCCGATGTCGGCAAGATTTTCCCGCAGGTCGATTGCGGCGCGGCGCACGTCGGCGAAATCGAGGCCTTCATCCGGATCGAGATCGAACACCATGCGGTCGGGGCGTTCGAGATCGTCGATGGTGGAGCCCCAGCCGTGGAATTCGATCGTTCCCATCTGCACGCAGGCTTCGATGCCTTCCAGGTCCTCGACATAGAGATAGTCGGACTCGCCGCCGTCTTTCTCGCGGATGGGGACATGCTGCACGGCGGAACTGAAGCCGCCCTTGTCGTGCTTCTGGAAGAAGCAGTGGCCCGATGTGCCCTGTGGGCAGCGTACCAGGCTGACCGGCCGCCGCGCGAGCCAGCGCAGCATCGCCGCGCCCATCGTGGCGTAGTAATCCGCCAGCGCGCCCTTGGTCACGTTGGCTTCGGGAAAGATCACCCTGTCGCGGTGGCTGATCTCGAATTGCGGTTGCCCGGTCTCCGTGCTTGGCATGTTCGTCTCCGGCCTCACCTCGCGGGCGGGCTTGTCCTGTCGCAGACCGAGAAAGCGCGCGTGCCGCACCCGGCCGCCGGCGGTGCGTTCAGCGAAGGCCACTTCGGCGACGAGCGAAGGCGTAACCCATTCCGCGTCCCGCGCTTCAGCACGCGGCACCTCGGCCGCCGGCCGCTTCGCTTGTAACCGCGCCAGCGCGTCCATCAGGCTGTCGGTATTCCCCGCATTGAAGCCGGTTCCGACCTTGCCGGCATATACCAGGCGGTCCTCCGCATCGTGCTGTGCCAGCAGCAGGTTGCGGACCCCGCGCCCCGCCGCCGTGCTGCGCGTCCAGCCGATCACGACGAATTCCTGCCGGTTCACGCATTTGACCTTGAGCCAGTTGTGCGTCCGCCCGGCCCGATAGGGCGCGTCGGCGCGCTTGGAGAGGATACCTTCCTGCTCCATGTTGCAGATGGTGCCGAACAGCGTGGCCCCCGCCCCGGTCAGGTGATCGGCGACATGGACGTGCCCGGCATCGATGGCATCGTGCAACAACGCCGCAAGCCGGTCCTTGCGCGCGATGTTGGGGATGTCGGTCAGATCCTCGCCATCCGCTTCGAGCAAGTCGAAGGCGAACAGGTCGAGCGCGCCGCGATCATCCGCGTCCAGCCGTTGTTGGAGCAGCGAGAAGTCGGGATTTCCGTCGCTGTCGAGCGCGACGATCTCGCCATCGATCAGCGCGGGCGGCAGGTTCAATCCAGCCAGCTCGCTGGCGATGCCGCCGAACCGGTGCGTCCAGTCCAATCCGCTGCGCGAATGGATTTTGACGTCCGGTCCCGCCACCGCGATCAGGCAGCGATACCCATCGTACTTGATCTCGTGCATCCAGCCCGCGCCCTTGGGCACCGCATCGACGGCGGTGGCGAGCTGCAGGGCGCGGAAAGCGGGCAGTTTGCCGGCACTGCCTTTTTTCCGGACGCTTTTTGCCCGTTCGCGCGGAGCCGGTCTGGCGATGCGCTCCGCTTTCCGCATCGCCACGTCGAAGGCCGCGCCTTTTTTCCCCTTCAGCGAGACCGGAGTCGCGCCATCGGCGATCGCGGCCATGGTGCGGCCGCTGTGGATGCTGGTGAGTTCCTGCCCGGTCAGATCTTCTGCGCCGCCGGCATAGGCATCCTCGACCTTGCGCAACAGCCAGTTCTCGCGCTTGTCCTTGCCGCGCGGCTTCAGCCGGATGAGGATCCATTCGCCCCTCATCCGCGCGCCGTGAAGGACAAAATGGAGGTGGCCTTCCTTCAATCCCTTGGCGGCCGATTTGCCTTCAACCGGCTCCCATGTGCCTTCGTCCCACAGCATCACGGTGCCGCCGCCGTATTCGCCCTGGGGAATGACGCCTTCGAAGCCGGCGTACGAGAGGGGGTGATCCTCCGTCCGCACCGCCAGCCGCTTGTCCGCGGGATCGGCGCTGGGGCCGCGCGTGACGGCCCAGCTTTTCAGCACGCCGTCCATCTCCAGCCGGAAATCGAAATGCAGCCGCGATGCCGCATGCTTCTGCACAACGAAGCGATGGCCGGACGTCTTGCCGCTTGCCCTTCGGGCAGCTTTCCCCTCGGGTTCCCGCGTCCGCGAAAAGTCGCGCCGGCTGTTGTAAGCTTCGAGCGGATCGGGCTTCGGCATCGGGTCAGGCCCGTTTGCGCGGGCGCGGGGTGGGGCGGTCCTTCCGCGTCCGTTTCCGCGCCGGTTTCGGCGGCGCATCGTCCTTGCCTGCTTTCCCTACCGATTTCTTGAGCGCGGCCATCAAGTCGAGCACGTTGCCGCCACGGCGCGCGGGCTTGTCTTCGCTGGCCTCCTCGATGATCCGTCCGCCCTGGGCCTTCTTCTTTTCGATCAGGCGCAGCAGCGCGTCTTCGTAGCGGTCGTGAAAGCGGTCCGCATCGAAGGGAGCGGTCTTCCGGTCGATCAGGGTTTCGGCAAGGTCGAGCAGTTCGGGATCGGGCTTGCCGTCAGGGACATCGCGGAAATAGCCCTGCGCCCGGCTCACTTCGTCGGCATAGCGCAGCGTTTCAAGCATCATGCCGCGTCCGCAGGGCTTCAATGCCACCAGGTATTCCCGCCCGCGCATGGCGAGCTGCCCGATGCCCACGCGCCGCGTGCGCCGCAGCGCCTCGCGCATCACCACGAATGCCTCCCCGGCCAATTCATCCGCCGGCACGACGTAATAGGGCCGCTCGAAATACAGAGCGTCGACCTCATCCGCGCGCACGAACTGAATCAGGTCCAGCGTCTTCTTGCTCTCGAGTTTCACGCCCTCGATTTCCTCGGGCTCCAGCAGGACGTAATCGCCCTTGTCGATCTCGTACCCCTTCACGATGTCGTCGGCGTCGACCGGGCCAAGACCGGGCACGACCTTTTCATAGCGGATGCGCTTGCCCGTAGGCTCGTGAATCTGGTGAAACGCGATCTGCGCGCCGCTTTCGGTCGCGGGATAGATGTCGACCGGGATCGAAACGAGCGCCAGCCTGATCTGGCCCTGCCAGTATGGTCTTGCAGGCATGTTCTGGCCTTCCGTTGCCGTCGCCAAACAATGCCCCAGCAATGCTCAGGTTCCGGCCGACCGCGGCCTCTTGCCAAATGCGCGCCGATCCTAACCTGTGACAGGAAAGCGGAAATCCCCCTTGGCGGACGCATTGTTTCCAGTTCCGTCATCCAGCAACCGCGAAAGAGGGAACCATGCCCGCCCGGTCCGTACTCGTCAGCCCCTACAGACTGGTCGAAAACACGCTTGCCGGCATCTGGAACTCGTTTTTCAGCATCCTGCCCAACATCGTCGGCGGGCTGGTCTTCCTGCTGGTGTGCTGGGGCATTACCCGGTTGATCCGCCGCTGGATCTGTTCGTTGACCGCGCGCCGCAACCGTTCCGATCTCGGCGGCCTGCTATCGTCGATCGCGACCATTTCGATGATGACGCTTGCTGTGCTCGTCGCGATGGCGATCGTGTTTCCCAGCGTCTCCCCCTCGGGCATCCTGTCCACGCTGGGCATCGGCTCGGTCGCCATCGGTTTCGCGTTCCGCGATATTCTCCAGAACCTGTTCGCCGGCATCCTGACCGTTATCAACCAGCCCTTTGCGCGGGGCGACATCATCGCCGTGGCCGGGGCGGAAGGCGAGGTCGAACGGGTGGAGGCGCGGGCCACGATCATTCGCACGGCCGACGGCCGCCTCGTCGCCATGCCCAATGCCACGATCTATACCTCGCCGTTGACGATCGATCCGGTCGACGGGCCCCGCCGCGATCAGATTTCCGTCACCGCGCCAGGCGGCGAGGATCTGGGCACGCTTATCGCCACGCTTCGGCAACGGCTGAAAGGCCTGACGGGGGTGCTTGACCAGCCCGCCCCCCAGGTGATTTGCGAGGGCGTGGCGGGACCGGACGTGCAACTCGTGATCCGGTGGTGGACCGCTACCAAGGGAGAGCGGCGCCAGGATACGCATTCCGCGGTGGTCAATGCCGTTATCGGGATCGTAAAGTGACGCGATACCGCCCGTTACCAGGAAGCCGGCAGAGCCCAGCCGTCATGCAACACCGCTCCGCTGAGACGGAGCCGGTTGCGGGCTATCCCGCGGTCTTGCTTCGGCTCAACAGCATCACATGAACCGGTGCGTGAAGCCGGCATCCCGGCTCACCGCTTTATAATCAGCGAAGCGGGACGCTTGCGTGGCGTCCACTGCCCACGGCCCGGGAAATTCTTGAGGATTTCGCCGTCCCACAACCGGGCCACGCGGCGGTGCAAACGCCAGCGGCCGTCTTCGCCCTTCATCGCGTGATCCTCGTAATAGCCCACAAAGCGCAGGTCGAACGGCGTATCGCCGGCGCACTCGGTCACGAACGCGAACGATCGCATTTTCACCGTGCCGTCTTCCTGCGGCATGTACTGCACCTGCGACACATGGTGCTGGCGGCCGGGAAAGCCTTCGGCGTTGCGGTAGTGCTCGGCGATTCCGCGAATGCCGTCATGGCCTTCCCAGATGTCGGGCTCCTCGAAAACCTCTTCGACCATGCGGGCGTCGGGCGTGAAGCAGGCCACCAGGCCTTCGACATCCCCTGTATCCAGAGCCCACGCATAGGCAGCCAGCAGGTCCTCCAGTGCGAAGCGATCCTCAACCGAAAGAGCCATCGTATTCCTCTCCATTCTGTTGACACAACAGTAACGATCGTTATTTTTAAATGCAAGAGGTAGCCTGAAATCGCAAAGGAGTTCCAAGGTGCGAAGCCGCACGGGATGCACGGCATCGTCGGCGAAAGCAGCCGTATGTGGCGTGAAAAAGTTGCTCCGCGCTACGCCTCTATTCGAGAAATTCCAGCAAACCGATACAGAAAGACGCAGCGCGTGAGCGAAACCGATATAATCGTGATTGGCGGCGGATCGGCCGGCGCGGCAATGACCGGCCGCCTTGCCTCGGCCGGATTGAATGTAACGCTCGTTGAAGCGGGTGTGTCCGATCAACATTTCCGCTCCCGTATCCCGGCCCTGACCAGCTCGATTGTCCAGAACCCCGCGTTCGACTGGTGCTACCAGGTCGAACCCGACGAATCCCTGGGCGGCCGCGCGGACATCTGGCCGGCAGGCAAGCTGCTGGGCGGCGGCAGCGCATTGAACGGGATGATGTTCATCCGCGGACACCGGTGGGACTACGATAACTGGCGCGCGCTTGGCGCCGCCGGCTGGGACTACGAGTCCGTCCTGCCCTACTTCCGGCGCATGGAGGACAACGAGCGCGGCGCGGATGCCTGGCGCGGGACGGGCGGCCCCATCGCGGTCTCCGAAGGGCGCGCGCGCTATCCCATTACCGATGCATGGATCGCCGCCGCCGAGCAGACAGGCATCGAAAGGCGCGACCTGAACGGCGAAAAGGCCGAAGGCGTCGACTACGTGCAAGTGTCGCAGCGGGACGGAACGCGCTGTTCGTCGGCGCGCGGTTATCTTCATGAGTTCAAGGGATCGACCCCGCCGCGGACATTACTGGGCGCGCAGGTTCTTCGCGTCCTGATCGAACATGGGCGCGCCGTGGGTATTGCCTATCTTCAGGACGGCGAGGAAAAGAAGCTGCTCGCCCGGCACGGCGTTGTCCTGAGTGCCGGCGCCATGAACACGCCGCGGCTGCTGATGTTGTCCGGCGTCGGCCCGGCCGGCCATCTTGCCGAAGTCGGCGTGCCGCTGGTGTGCAACCGCGAGGGCGTGGGCCGCAACCTGCAAGATCACGTGGGCACGCACATCGTCAACGCGGTGAGCGCGCATACCTTGAACGACGATGCGCGAGGACTGCGTGGCGCGCTGTCCGTGTTCCGCTACGCGCTATCGCGGCAGGGTGCGCTCAGCACGTCCATCGGCCACGCCCAGGCGTTCGTGAAGAGCCGCCCTGGCCTGCCGGCCCCCAATCTCCAGTTGTCCTTCGCCGCCTTCGCGTTCGACTTCGACGACCAAGGCAGGCTCATGCTGCGGAAAAACGCATCGGTCTCGACGCTGGTCGGGCTGATGCGCCCCAGCTATCGCGGACGGATCACGCTGAAGTCCGCCGATCCCATGGCGCCGCCGGTGATCCATCACCAGCAGCTTTCGACCGAGGACGATGTCGACCAGATCGTCGAAGGCATTGCCATGGCCAGGAACATCCTGGCGCAAACGCCGATCGCGCCGTTCATCACCGAAGAGCTGCGCCCAGGCCCCGCCCTCACCGGCAAGGAAGAGTTGCGGAGCTACGTCCGGGCGGCGGCCATCCCGATGTTCCACCCGGTGGGCACCGCCAAGATCGGCGCCGCCACGGATCCGATGGCGGTGGTGGACCCGGACCTGCAAGTCATCGGCGTAAGCGGGCTGTGGGTCGCGGACGCGTCGATCTTTCCGTCCCTGCCCGCTGGCAACACCAACGCCACCGCGATCATGGTGGGCGACAAGGGCGCCGACCATGTCCTCAAAACCCTGCGGCGCAACACCTGAAACAGCATTCCCCTGCATGAGAGGATCAAGCCCATGGCGAGTTTCCCCGAGACAATTCACTTCACTGGCCTGAACACCCCGGTCCGCCTGGAATGGTCGGCGCACGATCTGGACGTGATCGGCGAGATCCCGCGGGAAATCGACGGCGCCTTTTTCCGGGCCGTGCCCGACCCGGCCTACCCGCCCAAGTTCGAGGACGAGATCGTCCTTTCGGGCGATGGCATGGTCTCCAAATTCGCCATCCGCGACGGCAAGGTGAATTTCGCGATCCGCTACGTCGAAACCGCGCGCTACAAGGCCGAGAAGGCCGCGGGGCGCGCCTTGTTTGGCAAATATCGCAACCCGTTTACCGACGACGCGGAAGTCCAGGGGGTCGAGGGCACGGTGTCGAACACCACGCCCGTCTGGCATGCCGGCCGCCTGTTCATGACCAAGGAGGACGGCCTTGCCTACGAGATCGATCCCGAAACGCTCGCAACGGTCGGGCGCTGGGACTATCACGGCGCGCTGAAATCCAAGACCTTCACCGCGCATCCCCGCGTCGATGCCGAAACGGGGGAGATGTTCTTCTTCGGCTACGAGGCCGGCGGCCTGTGCACGGCGGACGTGGCCTATTGCATCGCCGACAAGGAAGGCAACCTGGTGTCCGAGCAGTGGTTCCAGCAACCCTATTGTTCGACGATCCATGACTTCACGATCACCGAGAAATACGCCGTCTTCCCGATCTTTCCGACCACGACGGACCTCGACCGCGTCAAGGCCGGCGGCCCGCACTGGGCACACCAGCAGGACCTGGAAAGCTGGGTCGGCATCATGCCGCGCTATGGCAAAGTCGAGGAAATGCGCTGGTTCAAGGGGCCGAAGGGCGTTTCCGCGTTCCATTTCGTAAATGCCTACGATGACGGCGACAAGGTCCACCTCGACATCTGCCTGTCCGACACCAACGCGTTCGCCTTCATGCGCGAGGCCGGCGGCGTTCACCGCGCACAGAACGAGCTGGGTGGCGGGTTGACCCGCTGGACCTTCGATCTCGCCAGCGAGGACGAAGGCTTCGAATCGCGCCTTATCGGCCCGCCGGGCGACATGCCGCGGCTGCGCGATGCCGATCAGGGCCGCGCCTATCGCGCGGCATGGTATCTGACCATCAATCCACAAGGCGGCCCACCGCTCCCCGGCGGTCCGGTCGGCGCCGCGTTCAACGCGATGCTGCGCGTGGAACCCGGCAACGGCCGGCTGGACATGATGCCGCTGGAGTTCGGCATGGCCATCAGCGAGCCGGTGCATGTCCCCTCGTCACAGGGCGATCACGAAGGCTGGCTGCTGGCGGTGGTTGATCGCCAGGTCGAACCCAATCGCTTCACATCCGAGCTTTGGATTGTGGACGCGGGCAACATCGCAGCCGGACCGGTCGCCCGGGTAACGGTTCCTGTTCCCTTGCGCGCGCAGGTCCACGGCGCCTGGGTTTCGAGCGAGCGGCTCGCTGAGGCACAGGCCCACGCGCAGGCAGCCTGAAGCGAAAGGGGAAGCGCGGTTGCGTTTCCCCTTTCCCCGGACGAAACAAAAAGCGCCCGGCGGAACGTTCCCGCCGGGCGCTTCTTGTTTCCGGGCGCGCGCGCGATTCCGCTAAGCGAAGGCGTCCGCTTCGGTCATCGCTTTCGCGATGCGCAGGGCGCGGGAGATCAGCAGTGCCCCGACGATGCACAGACAGGCCGGCGCCACGGCCAGCACGAAAAACAGCGACGTGCTTGCACCAGCTCCGATAACAAGGCCTCCCAGCATCGGCCCGCCGATCGCGCCAAGCCGCGCGACGGCAACCGCGATGCCGATGGCGGAGGAGCGCAAGTGCGGCGGAAAGAAGCCGACCGCCACCGCCATGACGACAAGGTGCGCGGCCGAGATGCCACCCCCCGCGACCAGCAGCAGGACGCCCCAGCTCCACAGCCCGGGCGCGACCACGCCCAGCAGCAGCAGCGCCACGACCGCGCTCGAGTAGGTCCCGACGATCGCCGGAACCGCCCAGCCGCGATCGAGCAGCAGGGAAAGCCCCAACCCGATCGTCAGGCCGCCGAACTGGATCAGGGAAAGGAAGCGCGATGCGGTATCCATGCTGAATCCCGCAAGCGGCAGGATCGTGGGCACCCAGCTCGTCACGTAATACAACACCAGCGCATTCACCGCATAAAGACCGGCGAACAGGACCGTCGAAAAGAGCAGCGGCGGGCTCAGCAGCTGAACGAACGCGATGGAGCTCTTCTTCTCACGCGGTTGCTGCGCGCGGTTTCTGAACGTGGGCGATTCCGGCAATTGCCAGGCCAGCACGCCCAGCAGGGCAAGCGTCGCCGCGCCGCCCGCCATGAACAAGGCCTGCCACCCCCCCGCAGCGATGAGCGGCGGGGCAAGCAGTCCCGCCACGATGCCGCCGGCCGAAATGCCCATGGAGACGACGGTCAACGTCCGCGCGCTTTTGCCGGGCGGCGCCAATTCGGCCACGAGCGCCGTGACGTTGGGAAGGCATGCCCCCAGCGACAATCCCGTCGCCAGACGCCAGAGCGCGAATCCCGTGACCGTCCCCCCGGCCGCCGTCCCCAGCGATGTGAACGCCATCAGGGCGGACGCGGTAAGAATGACAGGCCTGCGCCCCACGCGATCGCCGATTGGCGCGATCAGCACGGCGCCCAGCCCCAGCCCGAGCAACACCGCCGACAGCGCCACGCCGAACGACTGCGGCGGCACGCCCAGTTGAGCCGACAAATGAGGCACGACCAGTGGCAAGGCATAAAGGTCATAGCCATCGATGCACATGACGAGCGCGCACAGGAGCAGCGGCAGGAATGCCCGCGCCCCGGCGGAAGGTGTTTCCGATTTCACGATCATCAATTCCCCGTAACGTTGCCGGGGATATCCTTTTCGATATCCACGTAGCGCCCTGCCAGCGCATCGTGTTCGCCAGCGGCCAATGCCACGGCGAACAGGTGCAGCCGCGCCATGCCTTCCGCGCTTTCCTCTTCGGTCGTCGCTTCCAGCAAGGAGACCAGCGGCTTCGCGAAGGCGCGCGCCTGCTCAGAGCGCAGCGTTTCTTCCGCCATCGCCGTCATGATCGTGCCCGGCTGAATCGCGAACGCCCGGACGCCGGCATCCTGCTGTTCGACATCGATATGCTCGGTCAGGCGAATGAGGCTGGCCTTCGCCACGGCATAGGCCGAGGCGAACGGCGCCACGAACGTACCGGCCTGCGAAGCGATGTTCAGTATCCGTCCGCCGCCGTTCGCGATCATGTCGGGCAAGGCGGCCGAGATGCACAACAGCGCGCCCAGCACGTGAACGCTCTGCGTATCCCACCAGGCCTGCGTATCGACCAACCCGGCGGGGCCAAGCGGCCCCTGCACGCCGGCATTGTTGACCAGCAGGTTGGGCACGCCAAAAGCGGCCTTCGCCTCCGCATAGGCGGCGGCCACACTCTCGCGATCTGTGACGTCGCAGCGGACCGCCAAGGCCCGCCCCCCGGTAGCGCCGATGGACGCGACCGTTTCCTCGACCTGCGCCATCGTACGCGCCGCCACGGTCACCGCCGCGCCAGCGTCCGCCAGCGCGGTGGCGATGCCGGCACCCAGCCCACGCCCTCCGCCAGTCACGAAGGCGACCGTGTTCGCCAGCCGTGCGCTCACGGCCGATCCCAGGGCGAAGGCATGTGGTAGGGAACCGTGATGAAGTTCGCCTCGATCTGGCGCAGCGCGCCGTCCTCGATCTTGAACAGTTCGGCGAGATAGAACGTGTGCGGACGCCGGATCAGCGACGAGACATGCTCGCCATTGGTCAGCGTGTATTCCGCCAGCCGGCCGCAATGGTCGATAAAGCCATAGGCCATCACCAGCCCTCGCTCCTCGTCGATCAGCGGATAGCGCCGCCCACGCAGGCGATCGTCATAGCGATACCAGCCGAGCTTGAATTGCTCCTCGCAGGGGAGGCCCGCTATCGGCAGGATGAAATCGGGGTTGTTGGTGGTCTGCACACCGTTTTCCACGCGGTTGCAATCGGGATGAAAGCGCGTGAAAATCTGCCCGTCGTTCTGTTCAAGCGTGTTGAAATAGCCATCGGCGATGGTCAGCAACCGCTCCCGGCTCATCCGTTCCGCCTCCGGTACGAAGGCTTCCATGATGGGCTTGCGCTCGAACCTTGGGTTGGGAAACTTCAGCGCTTCGTCGCTGTCGCGCACGACCAGCACTTCCACCTCGTTGATCGCGCCGGACGGGTCCACCCCCAGCCGGAACGTGATGGCCGATTCCTCGACCGTTTCGATCACGGTCGTGAACAGGCCGACGTGCCCGGTACGGACGTCGGCGAACCGCAGATCGTAGTCGCCCCGCCCCGTGGCGGTTCCCCAAAGGCCGTCGCCGATCATCAGGGCAACGTTGTTTTCCGTGGAGCGCACATCGTCGGCCCAGCGCAGCCGGCCCGGATCGCGCGCGACGATCGCCTCCATGAACTGGTCCATGACGGCATAGAGCGCCGCCCGTTCGTGGATGAAAGGCACAGCGCTTACCATGCCTTGCCACTCACCGGATTGGCATAGTGGAAGGGCGGGACGAAAACCTCCGGGAACGCTTCGTAATCGTGGGTCGCCGGGCGATCCGGTTGAAGGCCATCGATGTTGCGCACCATGGGCACGCCGCCGTGGTTGGGGCCGCGATCGAATTCGCAGTAGAACGTGATGAAGGCGTGCAACGACTGGATGCGCCAGACGCCATCGATCAGGCGATAGCCGTTTTCGTAAACCGCTTCGCCCCAGCGAGCCTCTCCGCCCAGCCAGGCGATGAGGATGAACGCGCGCCACCGGCCCTGCGCCCGCTGGCCGTCGGAATCGATGTGAATCACCGGCTGCAACTGCATATGGTTGAACAGGACGCCGCGTTCGTAACGCGGCAGCGCGTGAAGATACTGCCGCACCCGGTCCTGCCCTGTATAGACGCCGCGGCCCGCGATTTCGAGCGTGCCGTCCGGCGCGAACATGTCGGCCGCCTCGTCCCACAGCCCCTTGTCGACATAATAGCCGTAGGCCGCCTGCAGATTGCAGATCGCCAGATGGGATTCCGCGATCGAGGCCTTCCGCTTCAGCGCGCCAACCTCGTCCCTCAAGGCATCAATCGACTCGCGCAGCGCTGCGATTTCATCAGACATCCGAACTCTCCTGCTGGTCGCTTGGGCGACAATCTCGTTGCGCCTCATCGTAACGTTCGTTATGATTATTGCAAGAACCTCGATGACTTTATCGAGAGGCAGGAGAGAATGAGAAATGACCCCTGATGGCATCCGGATAACGCACCCCGACAAGCTTTTCATCGACGGACTATGGGTTCGTCCGGCACGGGGCGGCGCGATCGAAATCACCTCGCCCAACAGCGAGGAGGTTATCGCGCGCGTGGCGGAAGCCTCCAACGAAGACATGGACACCGCCGTGGCCGCCGCCCGGCGTGCGTTCGACAACGGCGGTTGGACCGGTCTGACTCCTGCCGAACGCGGCGCGTTTGTCCGCCGCTGGGCCGCGATTCTGGGCGAGCGCGTGGGCGAACTCTCGGCCGCGTGGACGGCGCAGGTCGGTGGCTTGGCCAGCTTCGCCCCGATCATGCACGGCGGGGGCGTGGCGACGCTCGATTTCATAGCCTCGCTCGGCGAAAGCTACCCGTTCGTCGAACGGCGGCCGAGTTCGCAAGTCGACACCGCGATCGTCGTCCGCGAGCCCGTGGGTGTCACCGCGTGCATCGCGCCGTGGAACGCACCGTTCAGCACGATGTCGAGCAAGGTGGCCTACGCCCTCGTCGCGGGTTGCACGGTCGTTATGAAACCGTCGCCGGAAACGCCGCTCGAAGCCTATATCATGGCGGAAGCCGCGGAAGCCGCCGGGCTGCCGGCGGGCGTCCTCAACCTCGTGTGTGGCGATCGCGAAGCGTCCGACCATCTCGTCAACAATCCGGACGTGGACAAGGTCAGCTTCACCGGCTCCACCGCCGCCGGCAAGCGCATCGGCCAGGTTTGCGCCAGCCGTGTCGCGCGCTGCACGCTCGAGCTCGGCGGCAAGTCGGCGGCCATCGTGCGCGATGACTTCCCGATCGAGGTTGCCGCCGCGATCTTGGGCAACACGATCACCGTGATGTCGGGCCAGGTCTGCGCCATGCTGAGCCGCGCGATCGTACCCCGGAAGCGCCATGACGAACTGGCCGATGCCATCGCGCGCGTGATGCAGGGCATCAAGATCGGGCACAGCGACGCGCCCGATACGCAGCTTGGCCCGCTCGCCATGAAGCGCCAGCTCGACCGGGTGGAGGAATATATCGCGCTGGGCCGCGAGAGCGCCGATCTCGTGACGGGCGGCGGCCGTCCCTCCAGCTTCAACAAGGGCTACTTCATCGAACCGACGCTGTTTGCGAACGTCGACAACCGCAGCCGCATCGCGCAGGAAGAGATCTTCGGCCCGGTCCTCGCCTTGATCCCGGCGGAAGACGAGGAAGATGCGATCCGCATCGCCAACGAAAGCAGCTACGGCCTGAACGGCTCGGTCCTGACCCATGATGCCGATGCGGCCTATCGCATCGCGCGGCAGATGCGGACCGGCGGCATCGGCCAGAACGGCATGCGCCTGGAATTCGGGATGCCGTTTGGCGGCTTCAAGCAATCGGGGATCGGGCGCGAAGGCGGCGTGGAAGGGCTCCAGCCCTATCTGGAAACCAAGTCCATCCTGCTGGATGCCGCGCCTGCGGGCCTCTGATCAAACGCAGCGAGGGCGGACGACCCAAGTCACCCGCCCTCATCTGCATTCACGGAAGAATGGCCCGTCCTCGCGTTACCGGACAGGACGGGCCGGGTCTTCAATCTTCCAGCGGCACGGCGTTGATGATGTGCGCCTGCGTATATTCGAGCAGCCCGGCTTCGCCGAGTTCGCCGCCGATGCCCGATTGCTTCGATCCACGGAACGGGATGTTGGCATCGATCGCAAGGTGCTGGTTCACCCACACCGTGCCCGTGTCGATGCGCTTGGCCACTTCCGTCGCGCGGGCGACGTCCCTGCCCCATACGGTGCCGCCAAGGCCATAGTCGCTGTCGTTGGCGCGGGCGATCACGTCTTCGATATCATCGTATTGCAGCACCGGCAGCACCGGGCCGAACTGTTCCTCGCGCACCAGCGCGGCATCGTCGCCCAGATCGCGGACGATCGTGGGAGGGATGAAATAGCCCGGCCGGTCCAGCGGCGCGCCGCCGGCAAGCACGGTGCCCTCGGCACGGGCGCTGTCCAGCAACGACACCACTTTTTCGAACTGCATCCTGTTCTGGACCGGTCCGATCGTGGCGCCCTGCTTCGATCCGTCATCGACCACGGCTTCGTTGGCCAGCTTCGCCAGTTCGTCGCAGAACTCGTCGTACATGGAAGACGGCACATAGGCCCGCTTGATCGCCACGCAGATCTGCCCGGCGTTGGCCATCGCGCCCTGATAGACCTTGCGCGCCACGGCCTGCGGATTGACGTCATCCAGCACGATCGCGGCATCGTTGCCACCGAGTTCCAGCGTGACGCGCTTCACGCTGTCAGCAGCGGCCGCCATCACCTTCTTGCCGGTCGCGGTGGAACCGGTGAAAGCGATCTTGGCAATATCGGGATGCCCGGTCAGCAGGGGGCCCAGCTCGTTCTGGTCGCACAGCACGTTGAACACGCCGGCCGGCAGGATGTCCTTGGCCAGTTCACCGAACAGAAGCGTGGTCAGCGGCGTCGTGGGCGCGGGCTTCGCCACTACGCAGTTGCCCGTCACCAGCGCCGGCCCGAGCTTGTTCATCAGCAGGATCACCGGGAAATTCCAAGGCGTGATCGCGCCCACCACGCCCAGCGGCGTGCGGTGTTCGACAACGCTGTTCCCGCCTTCTTCCCGCAGAACTTTCGGTTCGACCCGCATGGCCGCGAAGGCGCGCAACGTGAACACGCTGCCCATGATCTCGTACATCGCCTGGTCGAGCGGCTTGCCCTGCTCGCTCGTCAGCAGGCTGGCGAACTCGGCTGCCCGCGCCTCAAGCGCTTCGGCCAGCGCCACGACCAGCGCGGCGCGCGCTTCAACGGGCGTCGCGGCCCAGGCTGGGAAAGCGCGCCTGGCAGCCGCGACCGCTTCCTCAAGCTGGGCTGCATCGGCCTTCGGGCATTGCGCGAAAGTCTCGCCGGTCGCGGGGTTGACGACGTCGAAGGTCGTTACCCCGTCCCTGGATTGGCCGTCGATCAGCAGTTTGAATTCGTGCTTCATATTCGCTCTCCAGTTGGTGCCGCAACGGAACCAAAGCGTGGGCAGGACGATGCCCATTCAGGCTTAGTGGTCCCGACGGGGTTAGGGCCGTGCCGGTTCCCTCGCTCCGGCCTTCTCGGATTCGATCCTTGATAGCGCGTCAGACACGCTGTTGGGATCAAATTTCAGCATGGCGGACGATTTTAGCGCCGGGTCCCAATGTTCGGCGATTTTCCCGCCGGCAATCCGGAAGAGATCGAACCAGCTCGTCACGTACCCTTCGTCCTTGTCATCGCGCATCGGGCGCTGGGTGACGACCAGAACAAAATCCCGCTCGGCGATCATCGTGATCAGCGGCAGAGTGATCGTCGGCTTCACGGGGCGCTCGGGCCGTGACCCCCGGATGAAACGCGCCAGCGCATCACGCCCCGATGCGACGTTCGGGTTATGCTGCAGGTATTCCACGGTGAAATAGCGGTCGACCAGATCCGCGCGCCCGCCAAGCAGGACTTCGCGATACATGTCGTAAACAAGCTTCTTGTTGGACGCGAGCACAGGATCCGGGCTGGCCAGCAACGCGGCTTGCGCATCCTCTGCCTGGATGGACTGCGCCCGGCTTGACGGCGCTGCGGCACAGGCAAGCAGCGCCAGGATCGGGTAGAACTTCATGGGCAGCACCTCATGCGCGACGCAGCGCGGCGGGGCCAAAGCCCCGCCGCCACTTTTCAGCAATGCCCCCTCAGTACCGCGCGGTGAGCTGAACCGCGACCGTGCGAGGACGTTCAGCCAGGGCTGAAACCGATCCGTTGGCACCGCTGACCGTCTGCCGGAAGCCGGCCGTGGCCTTGTTGGTCAGGTTCTGGCCGATGACCGCCAGGCTCCACCGATCGTCCTTCGGCCCCACGCCGACGCGCAGGTCGACCTTCGCGTAACCCTTCTGCCGGATCAGATCGTCCGCCGTCGACGACTGGAAGTACCACGAGCTGAAATAGAGCAGCGGCGATACCCGCACGTTCATGTCGCCCGCAGGGATCGTCGCGTCGAGGCGGAAATTGCCGGTCCATTCCGGGGCAAAGCCGCGCCGCTTGCCCGAAAGGTCCTGCCGCCGGCCAACACAGCCGGCCGAAGCCCCCAGCAGCGTCTGGATCGACGAGCACGGCGCGCCATTATAGTTGCGATAGATCGCGTCCAGATAGGCAAGGTCCGTGCTGGCGGTCAGCCAACTCGTCACGTGCCAGCTGGCCGAAAGCTCGACACCTTGCGAACGGGCGGACGCCGCGTTGGCAACGCTGACGCGCACGGTCCCGCTGGGCAGGGTTTCCGAAACCGATTCCTGCAAGCCGGAATAATCGCCCCGGAACGCGCTCAGCGAGAAGGTAACGCGGCGATCAAACAGATTGCCCTTGATGCCGACTTCATAGGCATTGACCGTTTCCGGACCGAAATCGCCACCGGCCGAACCGCCGCTGTAGCCGCCGGCCTTGAAGCCCTTGGTGTAGCTGGCATAGGCGGTGACATCCGGCGTCGCTTCGAACTGCAAGCTCACCGACGGCATGAGCTTGTCATCCTTGCGGTGCGGGTTGGCAAAGTTCTGGTTGTTCGAACCCAGGATCGTGTTGAGCGTGTCGCTGACCTGCTGGCTCGCCGCCACGAAGTTTTCCGGGGTCGGGTAGTTCGGGTCCGCCGTGCCGTTGCGCAGGAAGCGGAAACCGTCCTTCTCCACCACGGAATAGCGCAGGCCGAGGTTCAGCTTGACCCGGTCGATCGGCCGGATCGTGGCCGCACCGAACACCGACTTGGTGGTCGCGTCTTCATGCACGGTCAGGCGCCCGGCAACCGGCGTCTGCGCGGTGTACGGCGGGGCCGAAGCACCAAACGGCGCGAAGAAGAAGCCGGTCACGCCATTGTTGCGCATCTTGCTGCTCGAATAGTAGCCGCCCAGCTGCCACTCGAAGAAGCCACCCGTCGGCGATGCAAGGCGGATTTCCTGCGACCACTGGCGGAACGTTTCGCGCTGGAACACCGGCAGCAGGCTGCCGCCACCGATGCCGGGCACGGGCGACGGAATAAGCTGCTGCAGATATTCGGTATTGTGGTTGAAGAAACCCGTGATCGACGTGAGCGTATAGTCACCCATGCTCAACGCGTTGGTCCAGCCCACTTCATTGAACGCGTAGTCGAGCTTGCCGGGACGGCTGGAATTCCGCCAGTTGAGCTTGTCGTCGACGGCCGTTCCGTTCGCCGCAATGTAGTTCGCGCAGCTTCCACCCACCGGGAACGGCGCGGGCGGCGGGCAGCTTTCCAGCTCGAACGGCAGGAAATCGTCCGAAGTCGTCTTGCCGGTGTCGTAGCGCAAGTCCGACCGGAAGTTGGACGAAGGCGTGAAGGCCAGCGAAATGCGGCCGACACGGTTGCGTTCGTGCGGAGCGTCTTTGCGCGTGAAGGCATTCTTCACATAACCGTCCATGCCGGACAGGCGGCCGGCAGCACGCACGCTGAACATGTCGCCCACCGGCACCGTCACACCGGCTTCGACGTTGTATTCGCCATAGCTGCCATACAGCGCCGATCCGTTGGCGGCCAGTTCCCTCCCCGGCTTGCGGGTCGTGATGTTGAGCGCGCCGGCGATCGCGTTGTTGCCGAAGAAGGTCGTCTGCGGCCCCTTGAGCACTTCCACCCGCTCGACATCGAACAGCGCGGCGCGGATGGCGCGGGGACGCGAGCGGTAAACGCCGTCGACGAAGGTCGCCACCGATTGTTCGAAACCGGTATTGTTGGACGAACCGATACCGCGAATGTTGAGCTGGTCGAACGGCCCGGGCGTGATCCGGACGTTGGCCAGACGATCGGCGACCGCGGACAGGTTGGTCAGGTTATCCCGCGCCAGCTGCTCGCCACCCACCACAGACACGGAAATCGGCACGTCCCGCAGGCGCTCCGTGCGCCGCTGGGCGGTGACGACGATGTCGCCGGACGTTGCTTCTGCTTCGTCAGCCTGCGGCGAAGAAGCTTCGTCCGCTGCGGCAAATGCCTGACTTGAAACAGAAATAGCAGCGGCGATGACCATGGCACTGGCGCACGCCCGCAAAAGTTCAGTTTTCATGTTACCTCCCCATATATCACATGATGATTGTTCGCCGGATGGCTGGCGGCGGTGCGGCCGCAAGCCCCGGTCAATCCGAAACGCGCTGGCCGTCAGGCGCCCCCGGCGCCTGCGAAATCACGCGACACGCGGCCATCGGCCGCCCTGCATTTTGCGCGAAACGAACGGCACCGTTCAGAAAAGCGCCCGATAGGAACCTGTGTCGCTCTCATCACACCCTCTCCTTGCCCTCCACTTTGAAAGTGGTTTGAAGCCAGTTCGAGATTGATATAACGATCGTTACGATTGGTCAATCGAGCACGTGCCAGATTTCTGATCGCATCGTTGGCACTTGTGAATCACGCCAAGTGCCGGAACCCTAGGGAGAGAACACGCCATGCCGCCGAGAACCGCCGGAATTACTGAATCCCAAAGCCCGGAATACGCCGCCCGCACCGCGCGGAATCGCGCGCTCCTTCTGGATTTCGTACGGCTTTACTACGATGAAATGAAGGTGCGCGAAGCCTTCGAACGTTACGTTCATCCTGACTATATGCAGCACAACCCCGCCGTCACCGACGGGCGGGAAGCCGCGATCGCACACCTCGAAGGACTGCTCGCACGGCCGACGGTCAGCATGGACGTCCGCCGCATCCTGGTGGATGGCGATTATGGATTCGTCCATCTGATTGGCCGCCAGGGGCCGGAAGATCCCGGGCATGCGCTGATGAACATCTTCCGATTCGCGGACGGGCTCATCGTAGAGCACTGGGATGTGGCGCAGCCCGTTCCCGCCACCACGGCCAGCGGCCGCGGCATGGGTTAAGCAGCGAACGCCCTACCGGGACTCACGCGCTGGAGTGCCCACCCGGCCACACCACCCCCGTCCCTCAATGGCGATGCGTCAAGCCATCGCCATTGGCCGGGTTCACTCCTCGGGCTGATGGTCCAGCCGGGTATTCTCCAGAAACAGGGACCGGCCCTGCTCATCCTTCGCTTCCAGCGTGGCGATCAGCGTGCGCAGAATATGATCGAGCGTCGCCCGTTCGTGGGGCTTCAACCGGGAAAGCAGGAACTCCGCGACAAGGTTTGTCGCCGGGCGCATCGCACGGAACAGCCGCTCGCCCTCCGCCGTCAGCGTCAGCCGCTTTCGCCGCCGATTCGCCGGATCGGTCACCGTCACGACACGACCGTTCTTTTCGAGCGTGGCGACAGCCCGCGAAATGCTCATGGGATTGACGCCGGTCAGTTCGACAAGCTCGTGGCTCGCGGCGGATCGATAGAAGCCGATCTGCATCAGCACCCGGAATTCGTTCAGGCTGATCCGATGCTCGTGAGCAAGGAAAGTCGAAAACGGAGCCATCAGACGGTTCGCGAGCTTGAGAATGTTGTGAAGCATTTCCGCTTCCGGGCTCAAGTCGGATTGTAACGCCTGTGGCGGTTCAGACGGATCGGATGGATTTGACATAGCGACTCACTGTGGCGCTGCGCTCGCCTTCGTCAAGACCCATGATCGAAGGGAAACCGGCATCGGCACAACGCCAGGAATACTGCAGGCAGCGCGCGCAAAGCCATCGATCGCGCGCATTCCAGACTGTGGTCGGCGAATGCAATCGGCCGGCGCCCGCCATATCCACACTTGCAAGAATATCTAACGATCGTTACGATTACCGTCGAACGATTAAAGGAAGAGAGGAGCGCCCCACCTATGGTTTTCCCGTCACCGTGCCCGGGTAAATCCCTGTTCGCAAATACAAAACCGGCGCTCCACCCAGGCAACGCCGCCACCGGCCTTGCCGTTCCGGCCGGAGGAAAGGTTCATGACTGACGCCTTCTCCCCGCCCTTCTCCACGCTGGAAAACCCCCGGCTGGAATTCGTGATGGAAGTGCGCCTTTCCTTTCCGCGCGTGCAGATGATCAACAACACGCCCTGGGGTGGCAACCGGGGGGCCGTTTACGTGGAAAGCGGAACGTTCGAGGGACCGCGGCTTCGCGGCAAGGCCGTGCCGGGTTCGGGAGGCGACTATGCCTATTTCCGGCCGGACGATGTCGCCGTGTTCGATGCGCGGTACATGCTCGAAGAAGAGGACGGAACGCTCATTCTCCTC
The DNA here is from genome assembly GCF_003856955.1 of Novosphingobium sp. LASN5T. Lineage (NCBI taxonomy): Bacteria > Pseudomonadati > Pseudomonadota > Alphaproteobacteria > Sphingomonadales > Sphingomonadaceae > Novosphingobium > Novosphingobium sp. LASN5T. The sequence goes on along the minus strand of NZ_RQSI01000025.1, from coordinate 20,941 downwards.
AACAACAAGGGCTTTTTGTGGGGCCGCAAGCCCGACACGATGGAACGCATCCGCGACTGGGCCTTCCGTGGCGGCCAACCCGTGGAACACGAGGAATATTACCTGCGCGGGCAGCCGAGTTTCGAGACTCCGGTCGGCAAGCACGACTGGCTGACCAAGCACGTGTTCGTGGGCGTGGGCGAACGCCTCGTCTCGGGCAACGTCCTGCGTTACTACGCGCTGACGTGAGGCTGGCATGACCGACCAACGCACGCTGGAAGAGCGCAACGCCGAAATCGTGATCGCGATGTGGAAGGGCGTGATCTATGAAGGCCAGGACGAGGCCGTCTTCAAATATATCCACCCGGACTACATCCAGCACAATGTGAACATGCCGTCCGGCCGCGAGCACATTCTGCACCTGGTCAAGATCATCCGGAACCTGCCCGAAGGGTTCACGCCGCCCGCGCGCAAGGAACTGCTGCGGACGGTGGCGCAGGGCGACTATGTGGTCGCCATCTGGGAGCAGGAGCAGCCCGATCCCACGCGCCCCGGCGAAACCTATCTGGGCCACGCCTTCGACATGTTCCGTCTGGAGGACGGTCTGATCGTCGAACATTGGGACGATACCCGCAAATGGCCGCGCCCCTGGAACGAGGAGCAGCCATCTTGAGCGGCAGGACGGAACTGATCGCGGCGGCAGAGCCGGTTGCGGGGCAGACCACGCCGGTCATCGCGGCGGACCACGAAGCGATGCTGCGCAGCACCGATCCCGATATCGAGCGCAACAAGCGGCTGTGCTATGACATGTACCGCATCGTGCTGCAGGCGGGCCGCGCGGACCGCGTCAGCGATTTTATCGGGCCGGACTACATCCAGCACAACCCCAACGTCGTCAGCGGCCGCGACGCGCTCGCGGCCTTCATCCGTTCGTCCCGGCCTGAGCGCGAGATCGAGCCGGCGATCCGTCTGCCCCTGATCGCGATCGTGGCCGAACGCGACATGGTCCAGTTCACGTTCGTCCGTCCGGAACGGGATGCCGACGACGCTCCTTACCACACCAGCTGGTTCGATCTTTTCCGCATCGAGGACGGCAAGATTGTGGAGCACTGGGATCCTGCATTGAAAAGCGCCGAGATGCTCAAGCTCGATCCCAATCAGCGCCGGCTCGCGACGTAGCGATAAAGCTAGCGATGCTGCGCAAATCCTGGCGCAGCATTATCCCGAGGCAAAGCATAAAGAGACAACCGCCAGAACCTTTCTCTCTTCTTCCCGACCACGCCGCCATGAAGGATGGGCGCCCGGCCCATGCGTCGGAAAGCGGAGCAAAGACCGGATCAAACCATGCCACTTTCGTCCTACAGCATTCCCCCGGAACGACTGGCCGCCGCGCGCCGCAGCTTCGCCGCCATCGTCGGCGCGCAAAACCTGTTCTTCGATGCCGAAGACCAGGATTCCTATTCCGACGCGTTCGCGGTCGATGACAGCCGGCACCGCCCCGCAGGCGCGATCGCCCCGGACACTGTGGAGCAGATCCAGGCGATCGTCCGCGTCGCGGCCGAGCACAGGATTCCGCTCTGGCCGATCAGCCGGGGCAAGAACCTCGGCTACGGCGGCTCCGCACCGGTGCTGGAAGGTTCGGTCATCCTCGATCTGTCCCGCATGAAGAAGATCGAATACGACGAGGAAAACGGCACCGTGCTGCTGGAGCCGGGTGTCGGCTTCTACGATCTGTATGATTTCCTGAAGGCGCGTGGGCTCAAGCACTGGCTTTCGACGCCCGGAAACAGCTGGGGCTCGGTCATCGGCAACGCGCTGGATCGCGGGGTCGGCTACACGCCCTATGGCGAACACACGACCAAGCTGTGCGGGATGGAAGTGGTGCTTGCCGACGGCACGCTGGTGCGCACCGGCATGGGCGCGCTCACCGGCTCGCCCACCTGGCAGCTCTATCGCTTCGGTTTCGGTCCGGCGTGGGACCAGATGTTCGTCCAGTCCAACCTGGGTATCGTCACCAAGGCCGGCCTGTGGCTCATGCCGGAACCCGAATCGCTCATGGGCATGGACCTCGAATTCGACCGGCCGGAAGATCTGGGGCCGCTGATCGATGCCATCGCGCCGCTCCGGCGGGAGGGCGTGCTGCAGCAATCGCCCACGATCGGCAACTGGTTGAGGGCCGCCGCCATCCTGACCACGCGCGCGGAATGGACGGACCAGAAAGGCGCGCTCTCCGACACGGTGATCGCCGCGATCCGCAAGAAATTCCAGATGGGCTGGTGGGGCGTCAGCCTGCGCCTCTACGGACGCGAGACGATCAACCGCGAAGCCTATGCCATCCTCGAAAGCGAGATGAACAAGCTCAAGCCGCTCAGCATGAAGCGCACGAGCTGGAAACGCGGCGATCCGCTGGAAATGACCGGCTGGACCGGTACGCCGCTCACCTTCCCGATGCAGAACGCGAACTGGCACGGTGGCCTGGGCGGGCATATCGGCTTCTCGCCGGTACTGCCGCAATCGGGCAGCGCGGCGATGGAGCAATTCCGCAGGACTTACCAGCGCTACCAGGAATTCGGCATGGATTATCAGGCAAGCTTTGCGTTCGGCGAACGCCACCTGATCAACGTCAACGCCATCCTGCTGGACAAGGACGATCCGGACATGATGCGCCGCGTCGATCCATTCATCCGCACGCTGGTGGCGGATGCGAAGGCGCATGGTTACGGGGAATACCGCACGCACCTGGACTATATGGACCTTGTCGCATCGACCTATGATTTCAACGGCGGCGCCCTTGGCAAGCTGAACGCCAAGGTCAAGGCCGCTCTGGACCCCTTCGGCATCATCGCGCCGGGCAAGAGCGGGATAGGAACTGCCGCAGGCCAATCGGGGGATCGCTGATGAACGGCCTCGCCACTGTTACGCGCGGCGGCCTCCTCGCCCTGCTCGCCGTGCTGTCCGCCGCGCCTGCGCAGCCGGCAGAGCAAAAGGATCCGGCAGCGGCTGCGGCTCCCGCAGCGCGCCCGGGCCCGCCCTCGCCGCCACCACCGCTGACGCTTTCCGCCCGGCCAAACGCGAAAGGCGGTGAGCGGCTCTATGTGCAATACTGCGGGATGTGCCATGGCAAGGGCGGGATGGGCACCGGCCTGCTTGCGCGCCGCACCGATCGCCCGCTGCTTGAAGAGCGGAACGACCTGACGGTCGACTACGTGATCCAGGCGGCGCGGACGGGCATCGGCAACATGCCCCCCATCCCCAGAGGCGAAGTCAGCGACGCGGATATCAAGCAGATCGCGGCTTACCTCACCACTCCAAAGGCGCGGGGTGGGCGATGACCGACCTTAGCCGACGCACGTTCATGGCCGCCGCGGCCGCAGTCCCGCTTCTGGGCGCCTGCCGCGTCCATGCGGCGACCGCCGCCAGGATCGCGCTTTACGACCCGACGCTTGCCGCAGGCAGCCAGTTTGCCAGCCGCGCCCGCGAACTGGGCTTGGAGGCGATCCCGCTGGAGCAGGACCGGGTCAGGCTGCTCCGGAGGATTTTGGCCGGCAAGCCGGTCTCGCTATGGGGCGTCTCGCGTCATGCGGATCAGTTGCTCGCGAACGGGATCATGCGCGAACACGGCTATCGCGCGCAGTTGGCCCTGCGCCATCAGGGCTATCAGCCGATCACGCCCGGATGCGGTCAGGCGAGCCGGATGGCGGCGGCAATGAGCCGCGTCGCTTCGGATCAATGGCCGACCGCTTTTGCGGAGATGGCGGCGGGACGCTCTTCCTTGTGCGAGGCAAGCCAGCGCAAGGAAATGGACCGCGCGACGATCTGCTGGTCGTTCACGCTTGCTGGGGGCGCTTGACCCTCACGTGAGGGCGGCTGCGAGAACCGAAATCTTGGCTGCTAGTTTCGTGTCCCGCTCAGACAACCCATTCGCATCGTGCGTTGTGAGCAATATCGAAACGCGTCCATAAACATTGGACCATTCTGGATGGTGGTCTGCCTTTTCAGCTTCGAGCGCGACGGCCGTCATGAACGCAAAGGCAGTCACGAAATCCGGGAAGTTGAATGTCTGGACCAGCGCATCACGCCCCGGCTCATGGGTCCAGCCACGGAGCGCGGCCAAGGCTTCCACGCGCTCCTGATCCGCAAGCCGCTTGATCATGCTATCCCGACTTTCTGATTGATGGCACCGAAAATGTGACGTCCGGCTTCGTCTTCCATCCCGCTGCGGATGGTGTCGCACAGCTTCGGCTCATTGCAACGATAGGCCGCAGGATGGATGCGCTTGAGTGCGGGGGTTGACGTTGTCACGCCAGCTCCGCCACGTTCAAGGCCCCACGCCGCAACTGATCGCGTTCGATGCTTTCAAACAGGGCCGAGAAATTGCCCTCGCCGAAGCCTTTGTCCATCTTGCGCTGGATGAACTCGAAGCCGTCAAGGCCGATGAGGTTCTCGAACAGGCTCACGTCTTCTTCCTCTCAAATTGCGTTAATGGGCAACGCGATTGGTCACCGGAATCAGAGCACCGTGAATTGCGCGGGCAGCAGGCGACACCAGGAACGAAACAACCTCGGCTATGGCATCGGGATGCGTCCAGCTCGATCGGTCGGCCTCGGGCATCGCGGCGCGGTTGGCCGGCGTGTCGATGATGGACGGCAGCAAAGTGTTGATGCGAATGCCGCTCCCGGCCAGTTCGGCAGAAAGGCTCTGCGTCAGCCGCGCCACCGCGGATTTCGAAGCAGCATAGGGTGCCATACCAGCCCCGCTCGGTTCCGCCGCAGCGGCGCCGAGCGTGACCATGGCCCCTCCGGCTTTCAGGTGTGGGAGTGTTGCATTAACGACATTAAGGGTCGTCTCGAGGTTCGCGCGGTACAATTTCCGCCACAAGGCCGCGTCGCTTGCCACGACCGGCTGCCATTCGAACGCCCCTGCAAGATGGACGACGCCATCAAGGCTGCCGAGAGCTTCTACCGCTTTGCCTATCGAGCGTTCCGCAGCAGTCGCGTCCGCCAGGTCCTCACAGACGATCGTGAGCGGTTCATCGGCACTTGTCCCTCTGACAATTCGTGCAATCTCGTGCCCCTGCCGCTCCAGCAGCGCAATCACCGCCAATCCCAGGGAGCCGTTAGCGCCGGTTACAACGAGCTTCATGCGGGAATTTCCTGCGATCTTCGCGAATTGCAGTTGCTGGCATCCCGACCAGCGATCAGATGGGGAAGCACCCCTTCCACGAAATGATCGAGGTTGGCCTGGTTGAGCCCGGCGATGTTGATCCGGCCATCATCCGGCATGTAGATGCCGTGCGTACGCCTTACGGCGGCTACCGCATCGGGGGCGATGGGAAGTCGGGAAAACAGGCCGCGCTGCTGGGCCACAAGAGCCAGAACGGGGTGGGCCGCCGCCAGCTTCTCCCGCACCGTCTGAAGCCGCTGGCGCATCCCGGTAAGTTCATCTTGCCAGGCTGCCCGCAGATCCGGATCGTCGAGGATCGTTCCGACCACCGCTGCCCCATGGTCAGGCGGCATTGACCACAGCCTTCGGGCAATGGTCAGCGCGTTGGCTTTCGCGAGGTTCAGCATCGCCGCACTCCCGGCCTGTACAAACAACGCGCCAACCCGATCGCGATACATCGCGAAGTTTTTGTCGCAGCTGTAGGCCAGGAGGACATCGGGCACGGTGTCCAGGATCAGCCTGGTGCCCCAAGCGTCCTCCTCCATCCCGTCACCCAGCCCTTGGTAGGCCAGGTCAATGAAGGGGACCACACCGCGCTCGTTGCACAGCGCTGAAAGAGCCCGCCATTGCTCGCGCGAAAACTGCGTTCCGGTTGGATTGTGGCAACAACCGTGAAGCAGCAGCACGTCACCCTGCCGCGCGTCCGACAGCGCGGAAATCATCGCGTCGAAAGCGATGCCCCCGGTGGTGGCGTCGAAGTAAGGATGAGTTCGCACCTCCAGACCGGCGCCGCTGAAGATCGGTTCATGGTTGGGCCAAGTTGGCTCGCCGAGCCAGATGCGCGCGCCGGGGCGCGCGCAAGCCATCAGTTCGGCCCCGACGCGCAAGGCGCCCGTCCCGCCGGGGGTCTGGAGGCCGAAGCGACGTTCGCCAAACCGCTCCTCGCCGGACACTAGCTGCCACACGAGCCGGGCGAAGCGCTCGTCGCCTTCGGCCCCGAGGTAAGACTTGCTGGCCTGCCCGGCGACAAGGGCCGCCTCCGCGGCCTTGACCGCGCGCATCACGGGCGTGCCGCCAGCCTCGCCCCGGTAGACGCCCACACCCACATCGACCTTGTCGGGCCGTGGATCGGCGCGGCATTGCGCGATCAGGGCCAGCAGCCCGTCCGGCTGTTGCGGCTCAAGGCCCGCAAATGCCTGATTCCGAAGCGTCATACGCCGGCCCTGGTGCGTGCGTAGTCCTGCGTGCCCGCGTGGAGAACCCGGTCGGCCGGAAGCAGGGTCCCGACCGCGATTGGCTCATGCCCGCGCAAGCGCTCGTAGATCGGCCCCAGATCGGCGTCGCGCGTTTGCTGCAGCAGGTCTTCGAAGCTCTCGATGACGAAGTAGTTCTGCTGGTAATCATCGATCCGGTACTGCGAGCGCATGACCCGTTCGAGATCGAAGGCGATGCGGTGGGGAGACGGATCGTCGAGAGCAAACACGCTTTCGCCGTAGGACGAGACGATGCCCGCGCCGTAGAGCTTGAGATCGCTGCCGTCGCGGATCAGCCCGAATTCGACCGTGTACCAGTACAGCCGCGCCAGGGCCTCTATCATGCCCAGCCGGGCGGCCCGCAGCCCCCCTTCGCCGTAGGCCTGCATGTAATCGGCGAACACGGGATGGACGAGCAGCGGGACGTGACCGAACACGTCGTGAAAGATGTCCGGTTCCTGCAGGTAATCGAACTGGTCAGGCTTGCGGATGAAGCGTCCGGCAACGAAGCGACGGTTGGCCAGATGCTCGAAGAACACCTCGTCCGGCACCAGGCCCGGCACCGCCACGACCTGCCATCCGGTCGCGCGGGTGAGGCGCTCGTTCAACTCGTCGAAGTCCGGGATTCCCGGCTTCGTCATCCTGAGCACATCGAGCCCCTCCATGAACGCCGGTACCACGCGCGGCCGGAGCATTTCGGACTGACGCTCGAAAAGGCGATCCCACATCGCGTGCTCGGCCGGAGTGTAAGTCTCCCAGCCCTGCGGGATGGTCCAATCCGGAGCCGCGCCGGGCGGCAGTTCACTTGCATTTGCCATGATGAGAATGTAGCGTACGCGCATGAAAAAACGTTTCAAATATTGCGAGTACGTCAGCAATATTGATGTAATTATATCATATTTGCAGGAATACAGATGACGCTCCATCACAACCCTTCCGTGGGAGGCTCGGGCCACGATGATGGTGGTTACGCACCACCGCGATTCGCCGCCCGCGCAGGCCGTCTGTCATGAGCGCGGCGCTCCACGGCAGCGGGCGCTCGCCCGCTTCATACCGGGCACGAATCGTGCCTAATTTCAAAGGCTTGGATTTCGTTCAGCGCGCATGGCACCTGCGTCAGGGCGAGCAGTCCGGCCCACGGCACCGCACGATCGCCTCGCGTGGTCTTGTGCCGCAGAACTCCAATGCCCGATGCCTCGGCAGGGACCTGGATGCCTTGGATCGGGCCTTGCCCGAGCACCGGCCCGATGCCGATGGGGATGTGGCTTGACCAGCAGCCGGCCGCTCGATCCGATCGACCGCAAGTTGCTTCACGAGCTTCAGCGCGACGCGTCGATCAGCCACGCCGAGCTTGCGGAGCGGGTTGGTGCCTCTACGGCGTCCTGCTGGCGAAGGATGCGTGCGCTGGAAGCCGACGGTATCCTCGGCCGTCATGTCCGCCTGGTGGATGCCGCGCGCATAGGCCGCGGGGTCAACGTCATCTGCCACATCAAGATCAAGAACCACTCGGCCGAGACTACCGAGGCTTTCGAAAACTTCATCGCATCGCGCGACGAGATCATCGAGTGCTATTCGATGTCGGGCGATTGGGACTACATGCTTCGCATCCTCGTCGCCGATGTCGAGGACTATAACCGGTTTCTCATGCGCACGGTGCTGAGACATGCCTCGGTCGCCACGGGATCGTCGCACTTCGCCCTTGCCCAGGTGAAGTACACCACGGCCGTCCCCCTGTAGGAAGCGGCCGTGGTGTGATTTGCCGGGCGGTGGTCGGGCTCGTCCGGCGCCCGGCCCAGGACCGCCCGCCGGCCACCCGCGGGCCGCTATTGCAGGCGGTGCTAGAACTTGGCGGACAGGCCCAGTCCATAGGTGCGGGGTGCGCCCAGCGTGGCAAGCGTCAGGCTGGGCAGCAGCGGCTGGGTGAAGGCCCCCGTATAGACCAGGCGGTTCGTGATGTTGCGTCCGAACGCATAGACCTTGAACGTATCGTTGGGGGCCCAGGTCAGATTGGCGTCGAGCGTGGCGAAGCCCCTCGCCCGGGAGGCATCGGTGAAATCGATGGTGAGGTAGCGCGACGACGAGAACTGGGTTGCTACGGTCGCATCGATCCGGCCTGCGCCGGCAAGCTGGAAGGTGTGAGTGTAGCTGGCAGTGCCCGAGAATTTGGGCGCCCGCGGCAAGGGACGGCCGCTGCAGTCGATGATCGGGAACGGCGTTGCCGGCGTCACGCCGCAGGCGGTGGTCAGGCCGGCGACCGCACCGCCCGCCGGGTACACGAACGAGTCGAACTTGGTGTGGAGGTATTCGCCGCCGATCTGCAGGCTGTCGTTGCTGGTGGGCCTCAGGGCCAGTTGCGCGTCAAGCCCATACACGGTCGCCCGGCCCGCATTGGTCAGCGCATTGGCGGCACCACCCACCCGGTTGAGCGTGGTGATGAACTCCTGCGCGTCCTTGTACTTCCAGTAGAAGCCTTCGAGATTCAGCTGGATGCGCCCGCCCGCGAAGCGGTTGCGCGAACCTACCTCAAGCGCGCCGACCTGCTCGGGGTTGTAGAACGACGCGGTATTCACGGTGCCGGGCAGCGAGAAGGGATTGAACCCGCCGGACTTGTGACCTGTCGCGTAGGTCACGTAGACCATGTTCTGCGGCCCTAGGTCGTATTCGATGCCGACCTTGTAGGAGGCACGGCGGAAATTCCGCACGTTGGAGAAGCTGTCGCGAGGGCAGATCGCAGCAGCGCCGAAGCAGGGGCCACCCGGGAAGAAGACGGTGGCCGGATACTGGACGAGCCCCTGGCCCTCGATGGTCTTGTGATCGACCGAATAGCGCAGCCCGGCGATCAGGCGCAACTCCGGTGTGACGCTGAACGTGGCCTGACCGAAGCCGGCGTAAGCGGTCGTGCCGAGATGGTAGAGCGTGACATTGCCGCCCGCGACCAGGCCGGCATCGGCCCGTGTGGCGATCGTCTGCCGCTCATCGAACAGATAGAACCCTGCCACGGCTTTCAGCCGGCTGTCGTCATAGGCGACCCGGGCCTCCAGCGACGCGGCATCGGACGCTTCGGGCTTGCCGAAGGGGGCGCTGTCGAAGGTGAAGATGATGTTGTTGCGGTAGTCGTTCCGGGTCCGCCGATAGGCCGGCAGGACCGTCACGGTGACGCTCCCGGTCTTCCAGTTGGCCTCGCCGCTGAAGTTCAGGAAGCGGTTGTTCACGTGCAGGTTCGTGCCGAAGTAGGATCCGCTCGGCGGAGAGTAGAGCGAACTCGTGCCGGCCGGGCAGAAGCCCTGTTGCCCCACGATCGGAGAGACGCCGGCCGACGTGGCGGCCAGGGCCAGGTTGGCATTGGGCGCACACCGGTTCAGGGCCGCCGCCATGCCATAGTAGATCGCCGAGAGTGAAGGGTCGGTGCCGTTGGCGCGCGGATCGGACGGTAACGCAACGCCAAGCTTCGCGAGGGTTGCCGCGATCGAGGGAGCGACCCCTTTGAACACGGCCGCCGAACCCATTCCACCGATGTGCGAATAGTCTCCCGAAAGGCGCAGGTTGAAGTTCGCGCTCGGCTCCCAGTAGAGCTGCAGACGGACGCTTTCGTGCTTGTCGTCGTCGGTGCCGCCATACGAGTAGCCGTTGCGATGGACGATCTGGAAGGCGCCGCGCACCGCCACGGTCGACCCCAGGGGCAAGTTCACCGCGCCTTCGGCTTTCACCAGATCGTAGTTGCCGCCCTCGAAGGCGACGTTTCCGCTGGTTTCGCCGAGCTTGGGCTTGGCCGTGATGAGGTTGACCGCCCCGCCGCTGGCGTTGCGGCCATACAGCGTCCCCTGCGGCCCCTTGAGCACCTCGATGCGCTCCAGGTCGAAGAAATTGCCTTCGATGGCTTGCGACCGGGCAACGTAGACGCCGTCCACGTTGGTCGCCACCGCCGGATTGGTGATCGGCGTCGAGGTGAAGTCCCCCACGCCACGGATGTAAATCTGGGTTGCGGCGCCCCCTTGCCCGATGACGACGCCCGGAGTCAGCTTCGAGATGTCACGCGCCTGATTGACGCCGGCCGAGCGAAGGGCCTCGCCCGAGAACACCTGGATCGCCACCGACGAGCGCTGCACCGATTCCGAACGCCGCTGGGCCGTCACGACGATGTCCGGCACGCCACCGTTGGCCGGCTGGTCTGCCTCGGCAGCGCCTGCTTCTGCCGCGCTTGCGGACAGGGGCAGGCTCATGAGAGCGGCAGCGATGCAGAGCGCGGATGCTCCGCCGTGATGAAAGCGCGTCATGCGGTTCTCTCCCTTGGCTTTTGCGGGTTCTTGATCGCGGCGCGCCGCTGCTGTCCAGCGGCGGCGGAGCATGTGTCCGGCAGCCGGACAGACGTGGGAAGTTGGTCGCGGACCCGCGTGGAGCCCGTTTATAGCCCGCTCAACGAAAGCGCCCGGAGAGCCCCATGCCGATCGTCCAAGGAATTCATCACCTCAAGCTGCCGGTGTCCGACCTGGCGCGGTCGCTTGCCTTCTACGAGCGCGTGTTCGCCGCGCGCCGCATTCCCGAAGCCGACCATCGGCGCGAAGCGGATGGCGCGCTTTACGCTCACATCCTGATAATGCCGGGCTGGGGCACGCTGCTCGAATTGCGGCTCGATCCGTCGCGCGCGCACACCCACGCCCGCTTCAACCCCATTGTCCTTTCGGTGACGGACCGCGCAGCGCTGCAGGAGTGGCGCGCGCACCTGACCGAGCTGGCCGTGCCGCACTCCGAGGAGATCACCGCGATCCAGGCCTGGCTGATCGTGGTCGAGGACCCCGACGGACACCGCCTGCGCCTCTACACCGAAGAGAAGCATGGCCCCGAGGTGAAGCCCGATGAAGGCAATCCCTGGCTGGTCGACTGAACCCGCCGGCGTGCGGCCCCATTACCCGGAAATTCGAAGGTAGAACCGATGGAATATGCACTGGGAACTGTGCTGCTCGACTCTCGCCCGGTCGCCGCCTTGGCTGCCCAGAATGGCTGGTGGCGCCTTGATCGCGTGGTCGCGGACGTGCCCGAGGGAGGGTTGCGCGCCATGATGCCACACTGGAGCAGACTGATCGGCACGCTCGACCACATCCCGGACGAACCGCTGCCCGCAGCGGCGCGGATAGACCAACCCCGGGTGCTCGCGCCACTGCTTTACCCCAACAAGCTGGTCTGTGTCGGCGCGGTCTATCGCGATCATCTCGAGCAGATGAACCTTCCGGCCGAACGCTGGGAGAAGATGCCGCTGTTCCTGCGCCCACCCACCACATCTATCGTCGGGCCGGGCCGCACCATCCGGATCCCCTGGAACGTCTCGCAATTCGACTGGGAGATCGAGCTGGCGGTCGTCCTGGCCCAGCCACTCCGCAACGCGACGGAAGCTCAGGCCGTTGCGGCGATTGCCGGGTATACGGTCGGGATCGACTTCGGCGCCCGCGACCTGCTGGACCGCGGCTCGGCCATCGGGATCGACCTCGTCCGCGCGAAGGCGCAGGACAGTTGGGCTCCGATGGGGCCGTGCATCCGCCCGGCCGGGCAGATTGCCGCGCCGCAGGACCTAAGACTCCGGCTGTGGGTGAACGGCGAGCTGAAGCAGGACAGCACAACCGCCAACATGCTGTTCCCGATCGCCGAACAACTCGCCACCATCAGCCACATCATCTCGCTCGAGCCGGGCGACGTGGTCTTCTCCGGATCGCCCGCCGGCTCTGCGCGCAGCGAGAGCGAGTTCCTGAAACCGGGCGATCGGGTCAGGGCGGAGATCGAAGGCATAGGTACGCTGGAGGTGGAAACCTATGGCGACGAGCCGGAGGCACAATGATCTGCGCCCCGACACAGGCGCCCCCGGTTTGCATACCCACGGCCCCACGCGCTACGTTTGCCCGCATGGCCGGGCAAACCAATCGGACTGATCCGCGCGACGATGCGGCTCCCATGCGAACGGTGCTGCGCACCATGGAAGTCCTGCGTGCGCTCAACACGCGCAACGGCGCGACCGTCACCGAGTTGAGCCGCCGCACCGGCATATCGCGGCCCGCGCTCTACCGCATGCTCGAGACGCTGCGCGAGGCAGGTTATGTCGGGCTCGACCTGTCGCGGCGGCGCTATGGTCTGACCATGCTCATCCGCGGCCTGGCCGAAGGCTTCAACGAGGAAGACTGGATCACGGAAGTCGCGCGCCCGGTTCTCAGGAAGCTGCAGAAGCAGGTGCTCTGGCCGGTCGACCTGGGCATCTTCATGGACAACCTCATGTGGATCCGGGAGACGACCCGCGCCGCCAGCACCCTCACGATCGACCGCGGCGTCGTCGGAAATCGCCTGCCCGTGCTGCGCGCCGCGACGGGGCGCGCCTATCTGGCCTTCTGCGGTGCCGATGAACGTGCCCAGATCGTGGCCAATCTCATCGAGGCGCGCGAGCCGGGGCACGAGTTTGCCGCGGATCGTCCGGCTTTCGAAGCCATGCTGGATCGGATCCGGGCCAATGGATATGGCGAACGCTTCGGCGAGGAGCCGCACGAATCCGGCGCCATCGCGGTTCCGATCCTGGCCGGCGATCGCGTGCTCGGCTGCGTCAACATGACGTTCATCCGCCGCAGCATGGGGCCGCAGGAAGCGGCCGCGCGATACCTCGGCCAGATGCGGCAGGCCGCAGCGGAAATCGCCTCGGGCGCTGCTTCGCTCGGCGCCGACAGCTAATGCAGGCCGGCAGCGCCTTTCGCGCCGAATTGCGCGAAGGATGGCACGAACTCGCCGCTGCCACGTTCGGGCTGGCCTTCGGGGTGGCAGGCTATACCGCCATCTCAAGCCTGTTCTTCCTGTCGCTCAGGCAGGAGTTCGGGTGGAGCAGCTCCGCGGCGGGCGTGGCCTTCCTGGTCCTGCCGCTCACCGCCTGCATCCTGCCTCTCGTCGGCAGGCTGACCGATCGCTTCGGCGTTGCGGCTGTGGCAGGTCTCTCGGCCATCGCGCAACTTTGTGCATACCTTGCCCTGGCCGCGCAAAGCGGTGCGCTGTCGTGGTACTTCGTCGCCTTTCTCGTGCTCAACCTATTGGGGTCGGGGACCGGCCCGGTAACGTACACACGCCTGATCACGAGGCGTTTCAGCCGTGCCCGAGGCACGGCGCTGGCGCTGGCGCAATTCGGCATTGCCGGATTTGCCGTCATTCTTCCCCCGGTGGTTGCCGCCGTGATCGAAGGCAGCGGGTGGCGGACTGCCTACCTTGGCCTGGCCGGTCTCACCGCGCTCGGCGCCGCTGTCGCGCAGATTCTCATGCGCCGGGACAGGACGGGTGGCGCGCAGACGAGGACGGGCGGCGAGCAGGCTGATCCGCGACTGGTGCGGCAATTGACGAGCGAGGCAATTCACAGTCGTCCGTTCTGGGTGCTGATCGCCGCAGTCTTCGCGCTGAGCGCGGGCTCGCTGGGCGTCGTGACGCAATTCCAGCCGATCCTCGCGCTGCGTGGCCTGTCCATGCATCAGGGCGGATGGCTCCTCTCGCTTCTGGCCGGCTCCGTCATGGCCAGCCGAATCGTGACCGGCCTCGTGCTGGACCGGTCTGCGCCGGCTCTGTGGGCGGCGGCTATCGTGCTGATCGCCGCCGGCGGGGCCGCTATCCTTGCTGTCGCCGGGACGAACGTGGCCGTCATCGCCGCCGGCATCGTCCTGTTCGGCGCCAGCGTCGGGGCGGAACTCGACCTGATGAGCTTCTTCTGCGCCCGCCAGTTCGATCTGCGCGCCTACTCGTCGATCTACGGGCTGCTGGCCATGGGATTCTACATCGGCATGGCCGCCGGAGCAGCGGCCTTCGGCGCGATCTTCGATCTGTTCGGCCGCGCTGAGCCGGCGCTGTGGTCGAGCGTGCTGTGCTTCATCTTTGCCGCAGGACTGTTCGCGACCCTGCATCGGCGCTGAGCGTCCGGAGACCGGACACCTCCGCCATGGCCGATTGCCCGTCCGCTGGATGTCCGAGAAGGTGACGGGGACAATCGGAGAGGATGGCAATGCCCCAGCATTCACGCATGAAACTCGCTCTGCTGATGACCGGCACGGGCACGCATATCGCCTCGTGGAGGATGGCCGGGGCGCCGGTCGGTCGCGCCACGGATGTCGGCTGGTTCGCCGAAGTCGCCCGAAAAGCGGAGCAGGCGTGCTACGATATGCTGTTCATTGCCGATTCCCTGTATGTGAACGATCATCCGACCGGGATGGAACTGCGTCATCCGCGGCATGCCCACCTCTCGCTGGAACCCGTTACCCTGCTCGCGGCACTAGCCATGGTGACAGACAGGATCGGGCTCGCGGCGACTATTTCGACCACGTACAACGCGCCGTACGGAGTTGCGCGGGCGCTGGCCTCACTCGATCACATAAGTCGCGGTCGTGCGGGCTGGAATGTTGTGACATCGCAATCCGATCTCGAAGCGCGCAACCATGGAGTGGACCTTCATGCCGGCCATGCCGAGCGCTATGCTCGCGCCGGAGCTTTCGTCGATGTGGTAAAGGGGCTGTGGGACAGCTGGGAAGAAGACGCGGTGTTGGGCGACCAAACCGCTGGCGTGGCAGTGGACCCGGGGCGCTTCCACCGGCTAGATCATCGGGGAGACTTCTTCAGCGTCGCCGGTCCGCTGAACGTGCCACGCCCTCCGCAGGGCCATCCGCTGGTCATCCAGGCCGGTTCATCCGGTCCCGGCCAGGCGCTCGCGGCTAGCAGTGCCGACGTGGTATTCACCGCGCAGGAGGACAAGGCGAATGCCCGGCGGTTCTATGCCGGCATGAAGGATCAAGCCGCTGCCGCCGGTCGCGATCCCGATCAGCTCGTGGTGATGCCCGGCGTCATGGCGGTGGTGGCCGAGACGCAGGGCGAGGCGGAAGACCGGTTCGCCAGTCTCCAGTCGCTGATCCATCCGAAGGCCGGCGTGGCCTTGCTGAGCAACCTGCTGGGCGACATCGACCTGTCCAACCTCGATGTCGACGGACCCATGCCAGCGATCGACCAGACGAACGCGTCGAAGAGCCGGCTCGAGATGATGCACCGGATGGGCATCACCCAGGGAATGACGGTACGCCAGGCCTATGAGGCGCTTGCACCAGGGCGGGGACATCTGACGCTGGTGGGCTCGGCCAGGGACGTCGCGGACACCCTGTGCGACTGGCATGCCGATGGCGCGGCCGACGGGTTCATGCTGGTTCCCGCTGTGGTTCCGTACGCGGAAGACGAGTTTGCGAAGCGCGTGATACCGCTGTTAAGGCAACGCGGCGTTTCCCAGTCCGAATATGGCTCGGGTACGCTGCGCCAGATGCTTGGAGTTGCGACCCCCGCCAATCGTTTCAGATGCCGCGAGAATGCAGCAACTTAGCGGGGCAGCAGCAGTGTTGGGCCGACGTGCGGTATGGAGCTGGCGCAGTCGTCGGCGTCGACCGTGTTGCAGCGAATGGTTGTCATCAAGGCTGCGCTTGGTCGAACGCGCAGCCCGGCGCCGACGGGCAGCGCGTTGCGTCACCCCTCTGCGGCCATGGAGCGCGCAACGTCGGCGGCGCTGATACCCTCCAGCGCGAGGCCGAATCCGGTGCCTTCATCGATCAGCCGGCGTAACGTCTGGGTCAGGGCGATACGGGTGTAGCGGCCGGTCAGCGGCGGCAGGGCGGCGATGCCGTCGGCGATCTCATGGGCGCGGGCGAGCAGGCGATCGGCGGGCACGATCTCGTTCACGACGCCATAGTCCTTCGCGGTCTCGGCATCGAGTGCCTGCCTGGTGAGCAGGAAATAGCGGCCGCGGACCGATCCTATCGCGTGGGGCCAAAGGACGTGCACGCCGTCACCGGGCACGATGCCGAATTCGAAATGCGGCTTGTCCTGGAACACGGTTTCGGGCGTGGCGAGGATGATGTCCGTCAGCAGCGCATATTCGCTATGCAGAAGCACCGGCCCATTCAACGCGGTGATCATCGGCACCTCGATGTCGAGGATGTTCGACAGCACCTTGCGGCCCTCGCGCAGGATCTTGTCGTAGCCTTGAGGGGTGAAAAAGTCGAAACCCTCTGGATTGATCGCGTCCATGAAAGCGTCGCCGGAGCCGGTCAGGATCACCGCGCGATTCTCGCGATCCTCACCGATCTGATGGAATAGCTCGACGAACTGCTCGTGCGTGTGGCCGTTGAAGATGAGCTTGCCGCCGTCGGTGTGCAGCGCGACTTCGAGCACGCCATTCTCCTTGCGGGTAAGGCGGGCGTTGGAGAAGGCGTCGCGATAGGTGTCGAACGTTGCCATGATGTGATCCTCGATTTTCGGGCCTCCGGAAGCGGTGGCGCGAGGTCCGGCTAGGCCGTTCGAGGTCGCGACAGACGATAGCGCGAGGCGATAAGGCTTATGCCTCGCCGGAATAGCTGCCCGTCATTGCCCCTTCCACAAAGCTCGCGAACTGGCGCGCCTTGGCGCTCGCCATTCTCCCGGCCGGAAAAACGGCCCAAAGGTCGATCGGTGGAAGCTTCCAGTCGGTGAGCACCCGCTTGACCGCGCCGCTTGCCAGTTCCGGCATGAACATCCAGTCCGAGCCTATCGTAAGGCCCATGTCGGCCAACACCGCCGCGCGCAGTCCTTCGGCTGCGCTTACCCGCAGCCGGCCGCTCACCGTGACCGATGCTACCGCTCCGTCCCGCCTGAACGACCACATGTTCGACAACTGGCTGTAGATGATCGTCTCATGCTCGGCCAGGTCGGCGGGGGCGAGCGGTTCTCCGACGCGCGCGAGGTAGCTGGGGGTCGCAAACACAGAGCGACCGCCCGTCGCCAGCTTGCGCGCGACTGCGGACGAGTCGGGCAGCGCGCCCATACGAAGCGAGATGTCGACCCCCTCGGCGACCAGATCGATGACACGATCATCAAGGATAACATCGATCTCCAGCTCCGGATGGTGTTCCAGGAAATGCGGCAGGAGCGGGATGATATGAAGCCGCGCAAAGGTGGTCGCCGCCGAAACGCGCAAGCACCCTGACAATCCGGCGCCTGCACCGCGCGCGGCAAGCTCGGCTTCGTCCGCCTCCTGAAGAGCGGTCTTGGCACGCTCGTAGAAGCGCTGACCGGCCTCGGTGGGTGTCAGTCCATGGGTGGAACGGATCAGCAGGCTGACCTGAAGCCTCCCTTCGAGCTGCGCGATCGTCTTGGAAACGGCCGGCTGGCCGACGTTCAGCTGGCGCGCGGCAGCCGAAAAGGAGCCGGTCTCTACCACCCGCACAAGGGTCAACATTGCCTGATACCGATCCATGCCATTCCTCCTTGGAATGACCGTTATCGCTCATGCCCTGCTGCCGTGTCGAGCGGGATAGAGGCATTTGTCTCGCACGCCTTCAGACGGACCGAAGCGATGGGAGTGCCAGATCATGCTGACGTGGCTGATACGCACCGGCACGGCGCCTGTCGTGCTCGACGGCCGTCTGCCCTTTCGGATCACCAGCGCCCCGTTTCCGGCGCTCCTTGCGCCGGCCGTACCGATGCCGCGGACCCGTCTGCCTCTCAAGGAACACGACCATGTTTGACGTCTACGCTTTCGCCACCCCCAACAGCATCAAGGTGCCGATTGCCCTGGAAGAACTCGGCCTCGACTACGCCCTGCACCGCGTCAACGTTCGGCAGGGCGAGCAGAAGGCGCCCGTTTTCGTGGCGCTCAACGCGAACGCGAAGGTTCCGGTGCTGGTCGACCCCGACGCGGCGGACGGACGTTTTGTCCTGACCGAGTCCGCCGCCATCCTGGTCTATCTCGCCGAGAAGACCGGCCGCCTGCTGCCCACGTCCGGCGAGGCGCGAGCGCGCGTATTCGAGCAGCTTTTCTTCCACGCCTCAGCTCTCGGCCCGGCGTTTGGTCAATCCGGCTTCTTCCAGCGTTTCGCCGCCGAACCGCAGCCGATCGCCATCGAGCGCTTTTCGAGCGAAGCCAGCCGCACAGCCGCCGTTCTTGACGGCGTGCTGGCGACACGCCGCTTCGTCGCCGGGGACGCGTTCACGATCGCCGATATCGCCCATTTCGGCTGGCTGTGGCGCCGCGAGTTTGCCGGCGTCGGGCTCGACGACATGCCCAATATCGTCCGCTGGTACGCCGAAATCGAGGCGCGGCCTGCGGTTCAGCGCGCCTTCGACCGGGTGAACGCGCTCGTCCCCTCCGCCTAAGCACCAATCGAGGAGCAATCGTCATGTCCAAATTGTTCACACCAATAGCGGCCGGAGCGCTGTCCCTCGGCCATCGTGTCGTCATGGCTCCGCTTACGCGGATGCGATCCGGTCCGGGCGATCGGCCGAACGCGCTGATGCGGGAATATTACGCGCAGCGGGCATCGCTTGGTGGCCTCATCATCTCGGAAGCGACCCCGATTTCGCGCCAGGGTTATGGCTATGCCGGCGCGCCCGGCATCTACGATGACGCGCAGATCGCGGGCTGGCGGGCGATCACGGACGCCGTACATGATCGCGGCGGTCAGATCGTGATGCAGCTATGGCATGTCGGACGTCAGTCGCACCCCGACATTCAGCCAAACGGCGAGGCTCCCGTTGCGCCATCGGCTATCGCGGCTGACGGCTATGGTTATGCCGCACACGGGCCGGTGCCATTCACGATGCCGCGCGCTTTGGAGCGAGCCGAGATCGGCGGCATCATTGCCGAGTTCGGCGCAGGCGCCGCGCGTGCCAGGGCGGCCGGATTCGACGGCGTCGAAATCCACGGTGCCAATGGCTATCTCCCCGATCAGTTCCTGCAGGATGGCACCAACATGCGGACCGACGACTATGGCGGGCCGATCGAGAACCGGGCGCGCTTTCTGCTTGAGGTCACCCGGGCCGCGATCGCCGCTTTTGGCGCGGATCGGGTCGGCGTGCGCCTGAGCCCGAGCGGCACGTATGGCTCGATGTCGGACAGCGATCCGCAAGCAACCTTCGGTTATGCGGCGGCCAAGCTTGACGAGCTGGGTATCGCCTATCTCCATGTTGTCGAACCACGCATCAAGGGAACGGAACTGATCGCGGCAACCAAGCCGGTCGCAGTGCGTCATCTCCGTCCCCTCTTCCGCGGCACCATGATCGCCGCCGGCGGCTTCGACCGAGCAGGCGCCGAGGCGGTGCTCGAAACAGGCGACGCCGATGCCGTGGCCTTCGGCAGGGCCTTTATCGCCAACCCCGATTTGCCCGATCGGCTCCGCCTCGGCCTTCCGCTCACGCCCTACGACCGCGCAACGTTCTACGGTGGCGATGCGCGCGGCTACACCGATTATCCTTTCCACGCGCACGCCGCCTGAGCGGCATTCCATTACGGAATGAGCGATAGTCCTCTCACACGGCTGCCGGTCCGGGCAGGATTGGCTCATCTTCCCCCCGCCACCCCAAAAACACGGAAACCAGACATGACGCTTCAAGCCAAACTCGATGCCTTCAAGGCCGATTTCGAGGCGGGCAGACCGCCTTACAATGTTCCGCCGACGGTCATCGAAACGATGCGCCGCGCAACCGCCGAATTGATCGCAAGCGGTGCCGCCACCCGCGCGCTCAAGGCAGGCGACCAGGCGCCGCCGTTCACGCTGAACGACCCGGACGGCAATCCCGTCTCGTCCGCAGACCTCCTTGCCCAGGGACCGCTTGTGGTGAGCTTTTATCGCGGCGTGTGGTGCCCTTATTGCAATATGGAGCTTCAGGCGCTCCAGGCAGCGCTCCCCGAATTCGACAAGCTTGGCGCCAACCTCGTTGCGATCTCGCCCCAGACCGCGGTGAACAGCCGCAAGTCGGTGCGGCAGAACGAACTTGGCTTTCCGATCCTGTCTGACGCGCACAACGATGTCGCCGCCGCCTTCGGCCTCCGCTTCGAACTGCCCGGCTATCTGGTTGACCTCTACAAGAGCCTGAAGAACGACCTTCCGGCATTCAACGGCGATCCGAGCTGGACGCTACCAATGCCCGGTCGCTTCGTCATCGGTCAGGACGGCACGATCCTCTATGCCGAGGTGAACCCCGACTACACCCGCCGCCCCGAGCCTGAAGATATGCTTCCGGCGCTGCGTCGCACCGCGACCTTCTCCGCGTGAATATTGCCCCCGACCGCTGTTGCGGTCGGGGACCCTCTTGGCGAGGTTTCGGATGTCTCGAACTTTCCTCATCACCGGCGCCAGCAAGGGCATCGGTCTGGCGCTTGCGCACCGGTTGACACGCGGCGGACATCAGGTTGTCGGCCTTGCACGCAATGCTGGATCAAATTTTCCCGGAGTGCTTGTGCCCGTTGATCTCGTCGATACGCGGGCGACCGATGACGCGCTGAAGGATCTCACGGCTCGCTTTCGCTTCGACGGCGTGATCAACAATGTCGGTCTTGTCCGCCCGCAGCGGCTCGATGCGGTCGAACTGACGGTGCTGGACGAGGTCCTGCGCGCCAATCTGCACCCCGTGTCGGTGCCGGATGTATTCTCCCCAAATGTGCCGAATGAAAATTCCCCAGTTTGAGGTCAGCGCCAATTCG
Organism: Novosphingobium sp. LASN5T; assembly: GCF_003856955.1. NCBI lineage: Bacteria > Pseudomonadati > Pseudomonadota > Alphaproteobacteria > Sphingomonadales > Sphingomonadaceae > Novosphingobium > Novosphingobium sp. LASN5T. The sequence continues at coordinate 55 of NZ_RQSI01000025.1, read as the reverse complement.
CTCCGGGGTTAACCCCGGAGCGAATTGGCATCGATCTTCACATGCTACTCGATGC
>NZ_RQSI01000024.1:0-64742 GCF_003856955.1 Novosphingobium sp. LASN5T | reverse complement strand
GGTTTCCACGTCCACGCGGTCCACGCCCGGCGGCGTCGGCAACCGGACCGGGCCGGCCACCAGCGTCACCCGCGCCCCGGCCCGCGCGGCGGCGGCGGCGATGGCGAAGCCCTGCTTCCCGCTGGAGCGGTTGGCGATGTAGCGCACCGGATCGATCGGTTCGTGGGTGGGGCCGGCGGTGACGACGATGTGCTTGCCGGCCAGACGGCGGGCGCCAGGGCCGCACATGCCGGCGATCGCCTGCCAGATCGCGGGCGGTTCGGGCAGGCGGCCGGGGCCGTATTCGCCACAGGCCATCGGGCCTTCGTCCGGCTCCAGCACGGTCACGCCATCGGCGCGCAGCGTGGCCACGTTGCGCCGCGTGGCGGGATGGCCCCACATGCGCACGTTCATCGCCGGCACGGCCAGCACCGGCTTGTCGGTGGCGAGCAGCAGCGTGGTGGCGAGGTCGTCGGCCACGCCCGCCGCCATGCGGGCGAGCAGATCGGCCGTCGCCGGGCAGACGACGACAAGATCGGCCTGCCGTGACAGCTGGATGTGCCCCATCTCGACCTCGTTCTTGAGGTCCCACAGCGTGGTGTGCACGGGGTTCTCGCTGAGCGCGGCGAGCGTGAGCGGGGTGACGAAGTGCGATCCGCCATCGGTCAGGACGCAGGTGACCGAGCCGCCCTCCTTGCGGATCAGCCGCACCAGTTCGGCGGCCTTGTAGGCGGCGATTCCGCCACCGACGATCAGGAGAATGCGCGGTCCGTTCATCGCCCGCGCTTGTGCAATGCGGTTCGCCCGCGCGCAATCCTTTTGCGCGAAAGGCGAACTTGCGGCACACCGGCCCGAAACGGAGGGACCGATATGCGTCTTGTAGTGACCGCGCTGATTTTCCTGACGGGCCTGTTCGACCTGTTCATGGCGGTTTCGTTCCTGCTCGATTCCGGCAGTGCCGGCGCGGGGCTGGGCGTGGCGGCGATCGGCATGGCCGGTGGGCCGCAGGGCGCGGCAGCGGGGCTTTCGACGATCCGCGCGGACTTCACCTCGTTCTTCGGCGTCGGAGCGTTCTGCATGATGTGGGGCGCCTGGCGCCGCAACGCGGACCTGCTGCTGGTGCCGGCGCTGCTGTTCGGCGTCTCGTTCGTGGGCCGCGCGGTGAACGTGGCGATGGTCGGTCCCTATCCGCAATGGCCCCTGCCGATGGGCGTGGAGGCCTTCCACGTCGCTCTGGCGCTTGCGGCGTGGCGACTGCTGCCGCACCACCGGATCAGCGACATCGCCGCTTAGAAGCCGCCCAGGGGCATTTTAGGGCTATCCAGGCGTGGCTCAGGCGTGCGCCGGGTGGTGGTCGCGCAGCCGCTTGGCCATGCGGAACACCCAGCGCTGCGCCGGCCGTTCGAACCAGCGGTGCGAGGCGAAGCCGGCCAGGATGGCGAGGCCCAGGAAAAAGACGAGGAACGCGGGCTGGCTGGCGATGCGGCGCGTGCCCACCGTCTCGTCGATCAGCAACACCAGCATGAGCTGCAAGGGGAAATGCCACAGGTAGATGCCATAGGAGGCATCGCCCAGCTGCCGGCCGATGGCGAAGCGATCGTTGCGGTCGGCCAGATCGAGCGCGAGCGTGAGGCAGAGCGCGGCGAAGGTGCCGGCAAGGATCACCATGTCGCGCGATTGCCAGCCGTTCCAGGTCCAGAACGCCCCCGCCACCAGCAGCGCGCCCAGCGGCAGCAGCGTGGCCGGGCGCAACCAGCCGCGCAGCGCCATGCCATAGACAGCCACCCCGCCGAAGAAATAGCCAATGCAGGCCATCACGTCCCGGTCGGGCAGCTTGGCGAACACCGCCCAGACGAAGCCCGCCGCGATCGGCAGCCCCAGCGCCAGCGGCGCGCGGCGCAAAGCGGGCAGCGTCAGCCAGAACACCGCATAGGCGAGCATTTCGGTGGAGAGCGACCACGACGGGCCGTTGAACGACTGGTTATCCTGCCATCCCCAGTACTGCATCAGCGGCAGGCTGAGCAGGAAGTGCTTGAGGTTGTTCTGGTGGTAGATGAAATCGGTGCCGTTGAGGCCCGCATAGGCCGCCTGCAGCACCGCCACGAGCATCAGCGTCAGCAGGTGCAGCGGCCACAGCCGGGCCACGCGCGCCAGCCAGAAGCGCCCGCGCCCCTGCGTGTCGGCCAGATAGACGTGCGCGAAGACGAAGCCCGAGACCGCCCAGAAATACTGCACGGCGGTGTGGCCGTAGTCGTAGAGCCAGGCGAGCGCGTGGTAGAGCGGCACCACCGCCGAGCGCCGGACGTGGAAGCCGTATTCGACCGGCGGCACGAAGAAGTGCTGGTAATGCCAGAACAGCACGGCCACCGCCGCGAGCAGGCGCGAGAAATCGAGCGCGTTGAAGTGCCTCTTGGAAAGCCGCAGGCGGCCTTTCGCCGAAGGAGGCGCGGCGTTCATCCCCACCAGCCCAGCAGGCTGCCGGCGAGCGTGAGGCCCGCGCCCGCCGCGAAGGCCAGCGCATAGCCGGCCCAGCCGCCGGACGAGGTGCCCCGCTTGCGTTCCCACATCAGTTCCACGGCGGGCAGTGGCGGCGGTTCGGGCGCGCCGCCCTTGGCGGGGAAGCGGTCCTCGATCCGGCGGACCAGCGCGGGCAGGCGCAGCAGCGTTTCGGCATCCTCGCGGATGCGGTCGGCAATCGCGGATTCGGGGCCGAGTTCGTCGCGGATCCAGCTGCGCACGAACGGCGCGGCGGTATCCCACATGTTGATGTCGGGATCGAGCTGGGTGGCGATCCCTTCGACCATGACCATCGATTTCTGCAGCAGCAGCAGGTGCGGCTGGGTCTGCATGTCGAAATCGCGGGTGATCGCGAACAGCCCGTCGAGCATCTGGCCCACCGAAAGCTCGCTGACCGGCTTGCCGCGCATCGGTTCGCCCACGGCGCGCAGCGCGGTCGCGAATTCGTCGACCGAATGGTAGCTCGGCACGTATTGCGCCTCGAAATGGATCTCGGCCACGCGGCGGTAGTTGCCGGTGGTGAGGCCATAGAGGATCTCGGCGAGCCACGCGCGGGCGCGCCGGTCGATGCGGCCCATGATGCCGAAATCGATCGCGGCGATGGTGCCGTCGGCTTCGACGAACAGGTTGCCCTGGTGCATGTCGGCATGGAAGAAGCCGCCGCTGATCGCCTGGTTCAGGAAGGCGAGCACCAGCCGGCTGGCCAGTTCCTTGCGATCGTGGCCGGCGGCGTCGAGCGCGGCGTTGTCGCTGATCTTGATGCCGTCGATCCAGTCGAGCGTCATCACCCGGCCGTTGGTGCGGTCCCAGTCGATCGCGGGGATGCGATAGCCGGGGAAGGCGTGCATCTGTTCGGCGAGTTCGGAGGCGGAGGCGGCCTCGCGCCGCAGGTCCAGCTCGCGCACGGTCCAGCGCTTGAAATTGGCGATAACAAGGCGCGGGCGCAGGCGGCTCGCCTCGCCGCCCAGCGCTTCCAGGTGCGCGGCGGCCCATTCGTAGGTCTCGATATCGCGCGTGAACTTCTCGCGCACGCCGGGGCGCAGCACCTTGACCGCGACCTCGCGCCCTTCGGTGGTGGTGGCGCGGTGGACCTGCGCGACCGAGGCGGCGCCGACCGGTTCGGGATCGAATTCGGCGAACATCGCTTCCAGCGGGCGCTCGAACGTGGTCTCGATCTCGTGCCGGATGTGCTTGAACGCCACCGGGGGCAGGCGGTCCTGCAGGCTCAGCAGGTTGCGCGCGGCTTCCTCGCCCACCAGATCGGGCCGTGTGGCCAGCGTCTGCCCCAGCTTGATCGCCGCCGGGCCGATCGCGCGGAAGGCGCCGGCGTAGTCGGGCTCCGCCGGCTGGCGCGTGCCGAACCGGGCGATGCGGCACAGGCGGCGCACCGGCGCGGGCGTGTTGGGGCTCTGTTCGAGCAGGCGCAGCGCGCCGTGGCGCGCCAGCACGCGGCCCCAGCCCAGCAGGCGGCGGATATGGGTGGCGGGCAGGGTCAAGGCCGGCGTCCCCTCAGACCTTCCAGCCCGAATGGATGGCGACAAGGCCGCCCAGGATCGGTTCGACCTTGGTGTGCCGGAAGCCCGCCGCGCGGATCATCCCCTCGAACTGTGGCATCGGCGGAAAGCGGCGGATCGATTCGATCAGGTAACGATAGCTGTCGGCATCGCCGGCGATGGCCTGCCCGATCTTCGGCACCAGCTTGTGCGAATAGGCGTCATAGACCTCGGAGAAGCCCGGCCATTCGGTGGTCGAGAATTCCAGGCAGAAGAACCGCCCGCCGAACTTGAGCACGCGGAAAGCCTCGGCCAGCGCCCGGTCGATATGCGTAACGTTACGGATACCAAAGGCGATCGTGTAGGCATCGAAGAAGCGATCGCCGAAGCTCAGCTCCTCGGCGTTCTGGCGCGACCAGACGAGGCCGTCGATTCCGCGCTTCATCGCCCGCTCGATGCCCACGTCGAGCATGTCCTGGTTGATGTCGGATACGGTGATCGCCGCGCCCGATGCCGCCATGCGGAAGGCGATGTCGCCGGTGCCGCCGGCCATGTCGAGAATCGATTCGCCCTCGCGCGGCTTCACCCGCTTGACGAACCGGTCCTTCCACAGCCGGTGCATCCCCACCGACATGGCATCGTTCATCACGTCGTATTTGCGCGCGACGCTGGAAAAGACCGCGCCGACGCGGGCGACCTTCTCGTCGGCGGGAACGTCCTCGTAGCCGAAGGACGCGGTTTCGCCCTGCGTGTTGCCCGTTCCGGCGGTGTCCGTTGCGGTGCCCGATGTGCCAGTGTTCATGCCAAGCGCCTTTAGTGGGGAATTGTCCGGACGGCAAAGCCTGTTAGGGGAGTGGGCCGGCACCGCGCGCATCAACGCAAAAAAGAAACATCATGCCCGAACTACCCGAAGTCGAAACCACCGTTCGCGGGCTGGCCACCGTGCTGGAAGGGCAGGCCATCGCGCGCGTGCGCGTCAACCGGCCCGATCTGCGCCGCCCGTTCCCCGCCGATCTGGCGCAGGCGCTGACCGGCGCGCGCGTGACCGGGATGGGGCGGCGCGCCAAGTACGGACTGGTCCACACCGACCGCGACCGGACGATGGTGTTCCACCTGGGCATGTCCGGCCGCTGGCGCATCGATCCGGCGGACATCGGCAAGCACGATCATCTGGTGCTGGAAACCGGCAACGGGCACGTGCTGGCGCTGAACGACGCGCGGCGGTTCGGCTCGGTCGATCTCGTCGATACCCCGTTGCTGGAAGCCTGGCCGGCCTTCGCCGCGCTGGGGCCGGAGCCGCTGGGCGCGGGCCTGACCGCCGCGCACCTCGCCGCTGCCTTTCGCGATCGCACCGCGGCGGCCAAGCTGCTGCTGCTGGACCAGCGCATCGTGGCGGGCCTTGGCAACATCTACGTCTGCGAGGCGCTGAACCGCGCCGGCATCCACCCGGAGCGCGCGGGCGGCAAGGTCACCCGCAAGGCGCTGGAGCGGCTGGTGCCGATGATCCGCGCGGTGCTGGAGGAATCGATCGCGGCGGGGGGATCGACCCTGCGCGACTATGCCCGGCCCGACGGCGAACTGGGCTATTTCGCCAAGGACTGGCGCGTCTATGGCCGCGAGGGCGAGCCATGCCCCTGCGGCGGCACCGTGGAGCGCGTGGTGCAGGGCGGCCGCTCCACGTTCTTCTGCCGCACTTGCCAGAAATAAGAAGTTTTTGTGACAGGGTGTCACATGCCGTTGATTATGCCGCGCGCAGGCGTAGCATGGGCGGATGGAGAGGATGGCTTATCTGCTGTTTCTCGCGGCGCTGGCCCTGGGTGGCTCTGCGCCCGCGCAGGCCGAGCAACCGCCCCGCCTGCGCAATCCCGCCGGGATGATCGGGCGTGACGATTACCCCAAGGATTCGCTGAAACGCGAGGAATTCGGCGTGGTCTCGGTGGCGCTGGAGGTTTCGCCGCAGGGGCGCGCGACGGCGTGCGCGGTGACCGAAAGCAGCGGCTTCGCGGCGCTCGACACGGCGACGTGCGCGCTGTTGCAGAACCGCGCGCGGTTCGAGGCGGCGAAGGATGCCGCCGGGCAGCCGGTGGCCGGGCGGTTCGCGCTTTCGACATCGTGGGGCATGGGCGAGCACATGGCTTCCTCGAACATCCGCCTGACCCTGCAGGCGGCGAAGCTGCCCGAGGACTATCGCCAGTCCGTGCGCGCGCAGGTGGCGTTCGACGAGACGGGCCACATCCATGCCTGCGACATCCTGCAATCGAGCGGCAGCGCCGCGGTCGATCGCGATGCCTGCGCGTTCATGGCCCGCAAGCTGACCGTGCCGCCGCCGAAAAGCCTGGCGCCCGGCGTGCGCCCGGAAGCGATCCGCTATGTGCTGGCGCAAGTGATGACCCGCGCCGAAGCGGAAAAGGTCGCCGCGCAGTAAGCGCGAACTTTTCCAAAATATAGAACGTTCAAATCCAGATTATGCCTCTGCATTGAAAGGCCGAGTCGCCGTATTCCTTCACTCACCCCAGCGACCCGGGGCGAACGAACGCACTTTCCAGAGCTTTCCCAGAAGGATACCGCCATGACCGTCACCGCAACGCCCACCCCCGCCAAGGCCCTGCTCGATCCGGCCAACCACGCGCTTGTCCTGATCGACTTCCAGTCGCAGATGGCCTTCGCCACCAAGTCGATCGCGCCCGAACTGCTGCGCAACAACGCCGCGCTGGTGGCCAATGCCGCCGCCGGCTTCAAGGTGCCCACGATCCTGACCACGGTGGCCGAAAAGAGCTTTTCCGGCCCGATGTTCAGCGAAATCACCGATGCCTTCCCCGGCCAGCCCCTGCTCGACCGCACGTCGATGAACACCTGGGAAGACGCCGCGGTGATCGACGAGGTCAACCGCATCGGCAAGGACCGGCTGGTCTTCGCCGGCCTGTGGACCTCGGTCTGCATCGTCGGCCCGGTGCTGTCGGCGCTGGAACAGGGCTTCGAGACCTATGTCATCACCGACGCCAGCGGCGATATTTCCGACGAAGCGCACGAGCGTGCGGTGGAGCGGATGGTCCAGGCCGGCGCGAAGCCGATCACCTCGCTGCAATACCTGCTCGAACTCCAGCGCGACTGGGCGCGGGCGGAAACCTATGACCTAACCACCGGTATCGCCCGCAAGTGGGGCGGCGGCTACGGTCTGGGCATCACCTATGCCCGCGCGATGTTCAACGCCTCGGAAGGCGCGCACTGAACCCGTTGTTTCCCCTGCGGCCGGGCGTTTCTCCCTGATCCCTCCCGCCCGGCCGTTCCTGCCAACCTCCTGTGATCCCAAGGAGAATTCCCATGAGCTTTGTTACCACCGCAGACGGCACCCGCATTTTCTACAAGGACTGGGGCAGCAAGGACGCCCAGCCCGTGGTCTTTTCGCACGGCTGGCCGCTTTCGGCCGACGCCTGGGACGGCCAGATGCTGTTCCTCCTCCAGCAGGGCTATCGCGTGATCGCCCATGACCGGCGCGGCCACGGCCGTTCCGACCAGCCCGACACCGGCAACGACATGGACACCTATGCCGACGATCTGGCGGCGGTGATCGAGGCGCTGGACCTGCGCAACGTGGTGCTGGTCGGCCATTCGACCGGCGGTGGCGAGATCGCCCACTATGTCGGCCGGCATGGCACGGCGCGGGTGGCGAAGATGGTGCTGGTGGGCGCGGTGCCGCCGCGCATGGCCGTGAGCGACATCTATCCCGGCGGCCTGCCGCTCTCGGTGTTCGATGGCATCCGCAAGGGCGTGGCCGACAACCGTTCGCAGTTCTATCTCGATCTTTCGACGCCCTTCTTCGGCTTCAACCGCGAAGGCGCGCACGTCAGCGACGGGCTGCGCCAGTCGTTCTGGCGGCAGGGCATGCAGGGTTCGATCGTGGGCCAGTACCTGTGCGTCCACGAATTCTCGGAAGTCGATTACGCCCCGGACCTGAAGGCGATCGACGTGCCCACGCTGTTCATCCACGGCAACGACGACCAGATCGTGCCGATCGGCAACGCGGCCGAACTGGCGGTGAAGATGGTGCCGGGCGCGGAACTGAAGGTCTATGAAGGCGCGCCGCACGGGCTGACCGCGACGCACCAGGACCGGTTCAACGCCGACCTGCTGGCCTTCATCAAGGCCTGAGGAGGAGTGACCGCCATGCAGGCCATGCTCCTTTCGCTCGGCGCCGGAACGCTGGCCGGCATGGTCTATGGCCTGCTGGGGGTCAAATCCCCCGCCCCGCCGGTGATCGCGCTGGTCGGGCTGGCGGGAATCCTGCTCGGTGAACAGGCGCTGCCGGCGGCCAGGACGGCGCTGGAGCCGCCCACCGTGATGCAACCGGCCGGGCGTTGAATGCCCCGCCCTCCGAAGCGCCCGCCGGCCCGCAAGGTCCGGCGGGCGTTTTCGCGCCGGGCATGATGGCATTTGTTTCGTCATTGCGAGCGTAGCGAAGCAATCCAGAGCCTCACGTGGTGCCCTGGATTGCTTCGCTACGCTCGCAATGACGATGGGGAAGGGCGATGTCGTGCTGGCGAGATTGCCCGGCGCTAGATGTCGCCCAGCCCTTCGAGCTCGCGGTCCTGCGCGCCCAGTTCCACGAACTGGTCCAGCAGCCACGAGGCGGCCGGGCCGGGCGGGGTATCGCGCCGCCACACGCCGTTGAAGCGATAGGTGCCGCCGACGTGATCGGGCATGTGCAGGCGCACCAGCGTGCCCGCCACAAGGTCTCCGTCGATCATCGGCAGCGGCATGTTGCCCCAGCCGATCCCTTCGCGCAGCAGGGCGTGCTTGGCCGAAAGGTCGGCGAGGCGCCAGGTTTGCGGGCTCGTGACCGAATAATCGCGGCCTTCGGTGAAGCGCGAACGGTCGGTCAGCACGAGCTGGGTATATTCGCGGCCCATGCCGGGCAGGATTTCCTTGGCGCGGCCCAGCGGGTGATCGGGCGCGGCGACGGGCACCATCGCCACCGACCCCGCCATGCGCGATTCCAGCCCTTCCACGCCAGCCGAAAGCGGGCCGGAAATGCCGACGATGGCCTTGCGGTCCAGCACCATCGCGGCGATGGCGCCCAGCGCTTCCATATGCAGCTTGAGCTGGACGGTGGGGAACTCCTGCTTGAACGCGCGCAGCACGCGGCCCAACCGGTCGGGCGGCAGCATCACGTCGATGGCGAGGTCCACTTCGGCCTCCAGCCCGTCGAGCAGGCCCTTCACCTTGGCGCGCAGCCCGTCGATCCCCTGCGAGATCGTGCGCACTTCGGCCAGCAGGGCGCGGCCGGCCACGGTCAGCTGCGGCTTGCGCGTGCCTTCGCGGTCGAACAGTTCGAGGCCCAGCTGCGCTTCGAGATTGGCGATGCCATAGCTGATGACCGAAACCGCGCGGTTCAGCTTGCGCCCGGCGGCGGCGAAGCTGCCGGTATCGACGATGGCGAGGAAGATGCGCAGCTGATCGAAAGTGGGGGTGCCGGGATTGCTCACTTTTCCGATTCCTCGAATGAATTGCCGCATTTTATCTGACTGAGCGGAAAGGATGGCAACGCCTAAATGGAAGCCTGACGGCGCGGCCTTTTTCGGCGCGCCAGCGGAGACATACCATGATCGAACTGCGTCCCTTCGACAGCCTTGGCGGCGCCAATCACGGCTGGCTCGATGCCAAGCACCACTTCTCGTTCGCGAGCTATCACGATCCCGCGCGTGTCCACTGGGGCAACCTGCGCGTGTGGAACGACGATACGATCGCGCCCAAGAGCGGCTTTCCGCCGCACCCCCACCGCGACATGGAAATCATCACCTATGTCCGCGAAGGGGCGATCACGCACCAGGACGACCTTGGCAACAAGGGCCGGACCGAAGCGGGCGACGTGCAGGTGATGAGCGCCGGCACCGGCATCCGCCACGCCGAATACAACCTGGAGGACGTGACCACCCGGATCTTCCAGATCTGGATCATCCCGACGCGCGATGGCGGCGCGCCGAGCTGGGGTTCGCGCCCGTTCCCCAAGGACGACCGTTCCGGCCACTTCGTCACGCTCGCCTCGGGCTATGACAACGACAACGACGCGCTGCCGATCCGCACCGACGCGCGGGTGGTGGGCGCGACGCTGAAGGCGGGTGAAACGGCGGAATACCCGCTGGGCCGCGATCGCAAGGCCTACCTCGTGCCCGCCAGTGGCGCGGTGCAGGTGGGCGACGTGCGCGTCAACGCCCGCGACGGCGCGGCGATCAGCGATCTCGACGTGGTGCGCATCACCGCGATCGAGGACAGCGAGATCGTGATGGTCGACGCCGCCTGACCATTCCCTGCCGATCCCCGGAACCCCGCGCCGCCCCGGCGCGGGGTTTTCCGTGTCCGCCGCAATAGCGCCGTTTGGTTTCACTCCATGAAACCGTGCCGCAAGGGGAGCGGCGCGGCGCGCGCGGCTGCCCCAAAGTGCCGTAAATTTTCACGCGATGGCTCTTGACCGACTCTCGGTCCAAATTAGTATGTAACACTAACAAAATCGGGATGGCCCGATCGGGAGAGAGTCGATGGTGCAGCAAGGCGGCGTGGAGCCGCTCCCTCGGGCAGGCGGCACGGCATGAGCGGGATCGCGCTCTACCACTGGGAACCCAACGCCAATTCGGGCAAGCCGATGCTGGCGCTGATGGAAAAGGGCGTGTCGTTCGACAGCCATTACATCGACATGCTCCAGTTCGACCAGCACAAGCCCGGCTACCTGGCGATCAATCCGCAGGGCACGATCCCGGCGATGACGCACAGCGGGGCGTGGGGCACGCGCGTGCTGACCGAAAGCACCGCGATCATGGAATACGTGAACGAGGAGTTCGCCGGGCCGGCCCTGATGCCCGCCGATCCGCGCGACCGCTGGCGCATCCGCTGGTGGATGAAGTTCATGGACCAGTGGCTTGGCCCCAGCTTCTCGATGATCGGCTGGAGCGTGTTCGTCGGCCCGATGGTGCGCCAGCGCGATCCGGCCGAACTGGACGCGGCGATCGAGCGCATTCCTCTGCCCGAACGCCGCGTGGCCTGGCGCAAGGCGATCAGCGGCCAGTTCGGCGAAGCGGAAATGGCGGAAAGCCGCCGCCGCGTGGCGTTGGGCATCGGCCTGCTCGAACAGGAGCTGGGCAAGCGCGATTACGTGGGCAGCGACCACTACAGCCTGGCCGACATCAACATCTTCAACAGCACCTATTCGCTGCCGCTGTCGCAGCCGGACCTCGCCGGCAAGGACCGCACGCCCAACATCATGCGCTGGCTCAAGCGGGTGTACCAGCGCGAGGCGGTGCAGAAGACCTGGGCGATGGGGCGCACCGATCTCGCCCACCGCTACAGCCTGATCATGGAAGGCATCGACTGATGGGCGCGGTTCTCTATCACGGCGAGCCGAACGGCGCCTCGCTGACGGTGCTGGCGGCGCTGGCAGAAACGGGCGACGAAGCGGCGCTGGGCATTACCTGCCGGCCGATCGACCTTCTGGCCGGCGAACGGCACCGCATCCCCGGCCTTTCCGAACGTGTCGCGCTCGACATGGGGATCGAGGGCGAAGGCCCGGTGCTGGTGATCGATGGCGAGGCGATGACCGAGTCGGTGTTCCTGGCGCAATACATTGACGAACTGGCGGGCGGCGCAGGGCTTCAGCCGGCGGATTCGCACGCGCACTGGGAAATGATGATGTGGTGCCGCCAGATCACCGAACGGCTTTCGCCGGCGGCGGCGCTGCTCGGCAACCTTGCCTCCTCGCAGGCGGAAATCGCCGCCATTGGCGCGGCGGATTTCGCGGGAATCACGGCCAGCATCCCGTCCGACGATCTGCGCCAGCGCTGGCAGGCGCTGCACGATGGCACGATCGACGCGGCGCAGGTGGCCGACAGCGAGACCAAGGTGGCGCAGGCTGTCGCGCGGTGCGAAGGCCAGCTTGCCGACGGGCGCGACTGGCTGATGGGCGTCTATTCGATCGCGGACATCGTCACGTTCTCCTGGCTCGCGGGCATGGAACTGCTCCGCCCCGAAGCCTTCGCCGCCGCGCCGAAAACGACCGCGTGGCTGGCGCGCGTGCAGGCGCGGCCCGCCGTGGCCGCCGCGCTGGCGCGCGCCACCGTATCCGAACCGCTCCGCGCCTGGGCGCCGGGGCCTGAAATTAATCGCTGGGGGTAAGCCGACGATGCGTGCAATCGACTATTTCGACCGGGGCCATGATCGCGATCCGCAGCGGCTGGCGGTGGTGGACACCGAAACCGGGCTGAAGCTGACCTTCGCCGAGACCAAGGAACTGTCCGAACGGATCGCGGCGGCGCTGCAGCGCGGCGGGTTCGAGAACCAGGACCTGTTGGGCCTGTACGGCCCCAACGACGGAATGCTGCTGGTGGTGCTGCTGGCGATGTGGCGCGCCAACGGCAAGTGGATCCCGGTCAACACGCGCAACGCCATCGATGCCAACGCCGGCTACATCAACTACGTGCGCTGCAAGTGGCTGGTCTATCATTCGTCGAAGGCGGACGAGGTCCAACAGCTCAAGGACCGCTGCCCGGTGATGCAGCACTTCGTCTGCCTGGACCAGCGGATGGGCGACGATCCCAGCCTCGAGGAGTTCATGGCCGGCGTGACCGCCGCCGATTTCGTCGAGCCGGAGGTCGATGCCTTCGGCAACCTGTCCGATCTGGTCGGCATCTTCCCCACCGGCGGCACCACCGGCCCGTCGAAGGGCGCGAACGTCACCAACCTGGGCTGGGGCACGATGATCGAGACGGCGGCCGACGGCATGGGCGGGCGCACCGACAGCCCGGTGGCGCTGGTTTCCGCGCCGATCACGCACGCGGCAGGGCCGATCGCGCTGTCCACGTTGAGCCTGGGCGCGACGCAGGTGATCCTGCCCGGATTCGATGCCGAGCGCGTGCTGCAGACCATCGCGGAGTACAAGGTCACCCACATGTACCTGCCGCCGACGGCGCTGTACCAGCTGATGGCATCGCCCGAGATCGGCGACCACGACTATTCCAGCCTGCGCATCTTCATCCTGGTCGGTTCGCCGTGCAGCCCGGAAAAGCTGCGCCAGGCGGTGGAGATCTTCGGGCCGTGCATGTGCCAGTCCTATGGCCAGGTGGAATGCCCGATGATCGTGGCGTGGTTCCCGCCCGAGGACGTGGCGCGGTTCGCGAAGGAAGCGCCCGAAAAACTGGCCGCCTGTGGCCGGCCCACGCGCTCGATCCGGGTCGCGCTGCTCGACGATGACGGCCGCGAGGTACCGCGTGGCGAGGCGGGCGAGATCTGCGCGCGCGGCGCGCTGGTCAGCCATTCCTATTTCGAGAAGCCCGAGGAAACCGCCGAAGTCCGCAAGTTCGGCTGGCACCACACCGGCGATGTCGGCAAGTTCGACGAGGACGGCTACCTGTACATCGTCGACCGCAAGAAGGACATGGTCGTCTCCGGCGGGTTCAACGTGTTCACCGCCGAGGTCGAGGCGGCGGTTACCGAACTGGCGCAAGTGCGCGAGGCCTGCGTGTTCGGCATCCCGCACGAGAAGTGGGGCGAACAGGTCCACGCCGTGGTGGTGGCCGAGGGCATCACCGGCGCGGAGATCATCGCCTATGCCAAGGATCGCCTGGGCGGGGTGAAGGCGCCCAAGTCGGTCGAGTTCGTGGACGCCATTCCCCGCACCGCCGCCGGCAAGATGGACAAGAAGGCGCTGCGCGTGAAGTATTGGGGTGACGCCCAGCGGATGGTTAACTAGGTCGTAAACTCATAATCAGCAGGCTCGAGGTTTGAAGCAAAATGGCCCGGCGCAAGGAGGAGGGGCGCAGGAATATGTCGATATTTCAAGCCGCTCCGACGCCGCGCTGGGCCATTTTGGTCAAATCCCTGCGGGACGTTCAAATGGCTTCCATCTCGAACCGAAAGGCGCTGGCAAAGGCAACCAGCCTTCGCGGCGCGCCTTTCGGCCCGATATGTTCGCCATTTGGACGCCTCGAGCCTGCTGATTATGAGTTTACGACCTAACGCCTTGAACGGGACGCGAATCCGAGCCGGAAGCCGGCCGATGGGAGAGGATGCGAGATGCGAATGATGCGTGGAATCCGGTGGGTGCTGGCATCGGGCGCGGTGCTGCTGGCAACGCTGACCGCCAGCGACATGGTGACGGCGGCAAACGGTGGCGCCCGCAGCGTGGTGGACGCCGCGCGCATCCAGGCCGCCAGCGCGGTGGACTGGCTCTCCTATGGCCGCACCTATGACGAGCAGCGCTTCAGCCCGCTCGACCGCATCAACCAGGGCAACATCGGCTCGCTGGGGCTGGCCTGGTCCGCCGACATGGATACCGCGCGCGGGCAGGAAGCCACGCCGCTGGTGATCGACGGCAAGATCTACATCACCACGGCGTGGTCGAAGGCCAAGGCCTATGACGCGGTATCGGGCAAGCTGCTGTGGGAGTTCGATCCCAAGGTGCCCGGCGAAACCGCGGTGAAGGCGTGCTGCGACGTGGTCAACCGCGGCTTGGCGGCATGGGGCGACAAGCTCTATCTCGGCACGCTGGACGGCCGGCTGATCGCGCTGGACCGCGCCACGGGCCGGCAGGTGTGGTCCACGGTCACGGTCGACCAGACCAAGGCCTATACCATCACCGGCGCGCCGCGCGTGATCAACGGGCTGGTGCTGATCGGCAACGGCGGCGCCGAAATGGGCGTGCGCGGCTATATCACCGCCTATGACGCGCAGACCGGCAAGCAGGTCTGGCGGTTCTATACCGTGCCCGATCAGCCGGGGAAGAACACCGAGGAATACCTCAAGAAGGCCGAATCCACCTGGCACGGCGAATGGTGGAAGCTGGGCGGGGGCGGCACCGTCTGGGATTCGATGGCCTATGACCCGGCCACCGATCTGCTCTACATCGGCGTGGGCAACGGCAGCCCGTGGAACCAGTCGTACCGTTCTCCGGGCGGCGGGGACAACCTCTACCTGTCCTCGGTCGTCGCGATCCGCGCGAAGACCGGCCAGTATGTCTGGCACTTCCAGGAAACGCCGGGCGAAACCTGGGACTTCACCGCATCCCAGCACATCATGCTGGCCGACCTCGAAATCGGCGGGAAAGTGCGCAAGGTGCTGATGCACGCGCCGAAGAACGGCTTCTTCTATGTGATCGACCGCGTGACGGGCCAGTTCATCTCGGGCAACAACTATGCGCCGGTGAACTGGGCGACCGGGCTGGACCCGGTGAGCGGCCGGCCGATCGAAAACCCGGATTCGCGCTACGACAAGACGGGCAAGCCCTTCATCAGCACGCCGGGCGCGGCGGGCGCGCATTCGTGGCACCCGATGGCCTACGATCCCGCGCAGAAGCTGGTGTTCATCCCCGCGCAGTTTGCCGCGTTCCCCTATTTTCCGGACAAGAACTGGAAGCCTTCGCCCGTCGGCTTCAACGTGGGCATCGATCAGGCGGCGAGCGCGATGCCGGCCGACGCCAAGGTCCGCGCCGAGGCGCGCGCCGCCACCACCGGGGCGATCATCGCCTGGGACCCGGTGGCGCAGAAGGAACGCTGGCGCGTCAGCTTCCCCGGCCCGTGGAACGGGGGCCTGCTGGCCACCGGCGGCGGCCTGCTGTTCCAGGGCAACGCCAAGGGCACGTTCGCGGCCTATTCGATCAAGGACGGCAAGGAGCTGTGGTCGTTCCCCGCGCAGACCGGCGTGGTCGCGGCGCCCGTCACGTTCATGGCCGGCGGCGAACAATACGTCGCGGTGCTGGCCGGCTGGGGCGGGGTGTGGCCGCTGGCGACCGGCATCCTCGCCGAGAAATCCGGTCCGGTGCGCAACGTCAGCCGCCTGCTGGTATTCAAGATCGGCGGCAAGGCCAGCCTGCCGCCGGCTCCGGCGCTGAACGAACTGCCGCTCGATCCGCCGGCGCTGACCGGCACACCGGCGCAAGTGGCGGAAGGCGCACAGCACTTCGGCCGCTATTGCAACGTCTGCCACGGCGATGCCGCGATCGGCGGGGGCGTGGTGCCCGACTTGCGCCGCAGCGGCTTCCTGGCCGATCCCAAATCGTGGCAGATGATCGTGCACGACGGCGCGCTGAAGGACAACGGCATGATCGCCTGGTCGCCGGTGCTGACGCCGGCGCAGATCGAGACGATCCGGCTCTACGTGATCAAGCGCGCGAACGAGGACAAGGCGCTGGCCGCGCAAGGCGGCTGACAAGACGGCGGACGGGGGCGATCCGGCGTCGTCCCCGTACCGCGTCGGTTTGCGCTGGAAAAAGGGATAGGTCTCGCTTACCACGCATTTTTCACGGACTTGAATATTTCATGGAGCGGAAGCGTGATGGACGACCGGGCCACCGGGGCATCGAGGTCCTATCCCAAGACGAAGACGGTGATTATCCCGTCGTAGGTGTCACCGTCATCCCGGCGTAAGCCGGGATCGCGTGAGGCTAGGCCGAACCGCCTGGCTCTCACCCTGCAACGGCCTGCGATCCCGGCTTTCGCCGGGATGACGGGCATCCTTTTGGAAAGTCTGGAAAATGCCCATCGACCTAACCAAGATCAAGGCGATCGACGTCCACGTCCATGCCGAGGTTTCGTGCCACGATCCCGAAGACCCGATCATGGGCAAGTTCTTCGATGCGGCTTCGGCCTATTTCAAGGCGCCGCGCGAACGACCCAAGATGCCCGAGATCGTCGAGATCTACCGCGAACAGCAGATCGCCTTCTGCCTGTTCACGGTCGATTGCGAGAGCGGCATCGGCGCGAAGCGCCTGTCGAACTACGAGATCGCCGAATTCGCCGCGAAGCATGACGATATCTGCATCCCCTTCGCTTCCATCGATCCGCACAAGGGCAAGCTGGGCGCGCGCGAGGCGCGGGATCTGATCGAGAACCACGGCGTGCGGGGCTTCAAGTTCCACCACATCATGCAGAACATCCACCCGGCCGAGCAGGTCGGCTACGCGATCTACGAGGTCATCAACGAATACAAGCTGCCCGCGATCTTCCACACCGGCCATTCGGGCATGGGGACGGGGATGCGCGGCGGCGGCGGGGTGCGGCTGAAGTACGGCCAGCCCATGCTGGTCGACGACGTGGCGGTCGATTTTCCCGACATGAAGATCATCCTCGCCCATCCGAGCTGGCCGTGGGTGGACGAGAGCCTGTCGATGGCGCTGCACAAGGACAACGTGTTCATCGACCTTTCGGGCTGGTCGCCCAAATATTTCGCGCCGCAGATCATCCAGTACGCCAACACGCAGCTGCGCAAGAAGATGCTGTTCGGCAGCGATTTTCCGCTGATCCATCCACAGAAGTGGATCGAGGCGGCCCTGAAGGTCGGCTTCAAGGAGGAGGTCCTGCCCGGCATCATGAAGGACAACGCCACCCGCGTGCTCGGGCTGGCCTGACGGAGGGGGCCATGGCTGGCGATCCCGAAGACATCCGCGCCTGGCAGCGGCTCGACGCGGAGATCACCACCTCCGGCCGGATCGAGGACAAGGACGTGGCGCGGCTGGCGGCGCTGGGCGTGCGCCACGTCGTCAACCTCGCGCTGGAAACCCATCCCGAGGCGCTGGCGGACGAAGGCGCCAAGCTGACCGGGCAGGGGATCGCCTATACCCACATCCCGGTGCCGTTCGACGCGCCGGGCGAGGATCACTTCGCCGCCTTTCGCAAGGCGGTGGAGGAAGGCCCGCGCCCGGTCCACGTCCACTGCATCATGAACTGGCGCGTTTCGGCGTTCCTCTACCGGCTGAATCGCGACCATCGCGGTATGGCCGAACCGGAAGCGCGCGCGATCATGGAACGCCAGTGGTCGCCCGACGGCAGCGACCGGCCCGAGGCGAAAGTCTGGGCCGCCTTCATCGCCGGGACCGCGCGATGACCGACCTTGCGGGCAAGCATGTCGTCATCACCGGGGCATCGACCGGGATCGGCCGCGCCAGCGCCACGCGCTGCGCGCAGGCCGGCGCGGCGGTGACGCTGATCGCGCGCCGCGCAGACCTGCTGGAACAGGCGGCGGCCGCGCTGCGGGCCGAAACCGGCGCGCGCGCGGCCTTCGCCGCCGCCGATGTGGCCGACAAGGCGGCGCTCAAGGGGGCGTTGGACGCCGCCGTCGCGGCGCATGGCCTGATCGACGGGCTGTTCCTCAACGCCGGGATCGGCGGCACGTTCGCGCCGGTGGAAGACTATCCGGACGATGCCTTCGACGCGGTGCTGGCGGTGAACCTCAAGGGCGTGCTCTGGGCGATCCAGCATGTGCTGCCGGCGATGAAGCAGCGCGGCGCGGGCGCGATCCTGGTGACGGGCAGCC
The DNA here is from genome assembly GCF_003856955.1 of Novosphingobium sp. LASN5T. Lineage (NCBI taxonomy): Bacteria > Pseudomonadati > Pseudomonadota > Alphaproteobacteria > Sphingomonadales > Sphingomonadaceae > Novosphingobium > Novosphingobium sp. LASN5T. Next base: position 46,464 of record NZ_RQSI01000024.1, on the reverse strand, counting down.
TGGCCAGCGAGCGCGGCTTGCCGATGAACGTGGGCTATGTCGCCAGCAAGCACGCGGTGCTGGGCCTGTCGCGTGCCGTCGCCAGCGAGGCGGCCGCGTTCGGCGTGCGCTGCAACTGCATCATCCCCGGCCTGATCGATACGCCGATGCTGGAAGGGCTTCCGCCCGAAGCCGCCTCGCAGATGGCGCAGGCGGTGCCGCAGGGGCGCACCGGCGCGGCGGCGGAACTGGCCGAGGTCGCCGCGTTCCTGCTGTCGGACGCGGCCAGCCACGTCACGGCGCAGGCCTGGGCGGTGGACGGCGGGATGCTGGGAACGATGCGCGTCTGAACGCGCCCACGGGAGAAGTCTATGGCCCTGAAATACTACCACGCCGAGCCGGTGGCGAACTCGCTCAAGTCGATGATTCCGCTCAAGGAAAAGGGCCTCGCCTACGAAAGCGTCTATGTCGATCTGCACAAGTTCGAACAGCATCAACCGTGGTTCACGGCGATCAATCCCGAAGGGCAGGTGCCGGTGCTCGACCACGATGGCACGGTGATTACCCACACCACGGTCATCAACGAATATCTGGAGGATGCCTTCCCCGATGCGCAGCCCGCCTCCGGCCCGCTGCGCCCGCGCGATCCGCTGGGTGCGGCGCGGATGCGTTACTGGAACAAGTTCGTCGACGAGCATGTGATGAACTTCGTCTCGATGCACGGCTGGCATCGCATGATCGGCGTGATCGCGCGCAATATCGAGAACGGGGAGTTCGAGAAGCTGCTGGAGAACATTCCGCTGCCCGACCAGCGCAAGAAATGGGCCACGGCGCGATCGGGCTTTTCCGAGGCCGATCTGGCCAACGCCACGGCCAAGATCGAATACGCGGTCGACAAGGTCGAAAAACAGCTGGGCGAAACGGCGTGGCTGGCGGGCGATGCCTACACCCTGGCCGACATCAATTTCTACGCCCATTGCGGCATGATGGTGGAGCGCATGTTCCCCGAACTGGAGATCGCGAAGCGCGCGCCGCGCCTGGTCGACTGGCGCGAGCGGATGACCGCGCGCCCCGGCGTGGCCGAAGCGCTGCGCGGCGAGGACCGCACCGCGCCGGGCCTGCGCACCTGGACCGGGCATGTCCGCTAAGGCGCGGCGAAAGGGAGAAATGGGAACGACATGGCCGGTTTTGTCCTGATTCATGGGTCCTGGCACGGCGGCTGGTGCTTCGATCCGGTCGCCGAGATCCTGCGCGCGCGGGGCCATGCCGTGCTGGCGCCGACGCTGCCTGGCATGGGCGGCACAGCGGAGGAACTGGCGGCGGTCACGCTCGCTGGCTGGGCGGATTTCGCGCTGGAACACTGCCGCCGGCTGCGCGCCGAAACCGGCGAGCCGGTGGTGCTGGCCGGGCACAGCCGGGGCGGGCTGGTGGTCAGCACGGCGGCGGAACGCGATCCGCGGGCGATGGACGCGCTGGTCTATATCTGCGCGATGATGCTGCCTGACGGCCTCTCGCGCGCCGAGTTCAAGAAGCTGGAAGGCCCCAACCCGGCGTTCGACACCATCATCAGCCCGGTCCACGGCGGCGTGGGCACGGTGGTCGATCCGGCGGCTGCGGGCGCGGTCTTCGCGCAGGTTTCCCCGCCCGATCTGGTGGCGGCGGTGCTGCCGCGCCTGATCGCCGAGCCGCACGGCCCGCGTTCGGAAAAGCTGGCGTTAACGCCGGAACGGTGGGGCAGCCTGCCGCGCACCTATGTGGAATGCACGCAGGACCGCACGATCCCGATCGACAGCCAGCGCAAGATGCAGCAGTTTTCGCCGGGCGCGCGGGTGGTGACGCTGGATGCGGACCATAGCCCCTATCTGTCGCGCCCGGTCGAGCTGGCCGATGCGCTGGAGAGCAGCATTCCGGCCTGAGACGGGCGGCTCCGCGCGGCAGGCGGGGTTCAATCGCCGAAGAAATTGAGTTCCAGCAGCACGTTGTTGGGATCGGCGGTGAAGATCTGGCGCAGGCCGATCGCGGCGACGGTATTGACCTGATAGGCCATGCCGCGCGCCTCGATCCGGGCGACCATTTCGTCATAGCCGGCGCAGTTGAGCGCGACGTGGTGGATCGCGCCGGTCAGGTCGCCGGGGCGCACGGTGCGGTCGAACGCGCGGGGGCAGTCTTCCGAATTGATGTGGATGATCGCCCGGCCGGCCTCGTCGTACATCCATTGCGCATTCCGCGGCGTGAGCGGGGCGGGCGCGTCGCGCCGTTCGAGGCCGAGCAGGGAACGGTAGAATTCGGCGGTTTCGTCGAGCCGGTCGGTAATGATGTTGACGTGATCGAGCGCGTTGACGCGCATGGCCTTCTCCTCTCGCAAACCGGACCGGAGGCGGCCCCGGGCGGGGAGCTGGTGACCCCGCCGCCCGGCGACCGCATCAGCCCTTGAACACCACGGTCTTGTTGCCGTTCAGCAGCGCGCGGTCCTCCAGGTGCAGGCGCACCGCTTCGGCCAGCACGCGACGTTCGATGTCGCGGCCCTTGCGCACCAGATCCTCGGGCGTGTCGGCATGGCTGACCGTTTCCACGTCCTGGTGGATGATCGGGCCTTCGTCGAGATCCGCCGTTACGTAATGCCCGGTGGCGCCGATCATCTTCACGCCGCGCGCGTGCGCCTGGTGATAGGGCTTGGCGCCCTTGAAGCTGGGCAGGAACGAATGGTGGATGTTGATGCAGCGGCCCGACAGGAACCGCGCCAGATCGTCCGAGAGGATCTGCATGTAGCGCGCCAGCACCACGAATTCGGCGCCCGTTTCGTTGACGATGCGCTTCACTTCGGCTTCCTGCTGCGGCTTGGTATCGCGCGTGATCGGCAGGTGGTGATAGGGCACGTCGCCGATCAGCGAGATGTTCAGCGCTTCCTTGGGGTGGTTGCCGATGATCGCCACCACGTCCATCGGCAGCTCGCCCAGCCGCGTGCGGTAGAGCAGATCGCCCAGGCAGTGATCGAACTTCGAGACCATCAGGATGGTGCGGCGCTTGGCCGCGGTATCGCGCATGGTCCAGTCCATGGCGAACTGCTGCGCCACGGGCGCGAAGGCGGAACGCAGCGCGTCGGCGCCCGCTTCGCCGGGATCGAACACCACGCGCATGAAGAAGCGGCCCGATTCGGTATCGTCGAACTGCTGCGCTTCGAGAATGTTGGCGCCCGATTCGAACAGGTTGCCGGTGACGCGGGCGACGATGCCCGGCTTGTCCTCGCACGAAAGCGTCAAAATCAGCGGTGCACTCATCAAAAGTCTCTCCCGTCTGCGTGGGCCTCATAGGGCGCACGATTTCCGATTGCGAATCTCGTTTGATATTGTATGTGTTGCATACAAATTTTCAACCAGCCATTTTTTGTCGGGAGAGAAGGCATGGCAGCCAAGAATCTTGAAGAAGTCCTCAACGCGGGCGGCAACATCGTCGAAATGCTGCGCAATTCGCAGCTCGGCGCGTATGTCTATCCGGTGGTCGCGCCGGAATTTTCGAACTGGCGTTCGGAACAGTGGGCCTGGCAGCACAGCGCGGTGCTGTTCGACCAGTCGCACCACATGGTGAACCTCTATATCCGTGGCAAGGACGCGCTGAAGCTGCTGTCCGACACCATGATCAACACCCCCAAGGGCTGGACGGTCAACAAGGCCAAGCAGTACGTGCCGACCACGCCTTATGGCCACGTCATCGGCGACGGCATCATCTTCTGGGAAGAAGAGGAATCGTTCACCTATGTCGGCCGCGCGCCGGCTTCGAACTGGCTGCGCTATCACGCGGCGACCGGCGGCTATGACTGCGAAATCGAGCTGGACGACCGTTCGCCGATGCGCCCGATGGGTAAGCCCGTCACCCGCAAGGAATGGCGCTTCCAGATCCAGGGGCCGAACGCCTGGGCGGTGATCGAAAAGCTGCACGGCGGCCCGCTGGAACAGCTCAAGTTCTTCAACATGAGCACGATGAACATCGCCGGCAAGACCGTGCGCACGCTGCGCCACGGCATGTCGGGCGCGCCGGGCCTCGAAATCTGGGGTCCCTATGCCGAGCAGGAAGAAATCCGCGCCGCGATCCTCGAAGCCGGCAAGGAATTCGGCCTGATCGCCTGCGGCAGCCGCGCCTATCCGTCGAACACGCTCGAATCCGGCTGGATCCCCTCGCCGCTGCCCGCCATCTACACCGGCGAAAAGCTCAAGGGTTTCCGCGAATGGCTGGGCGCCGACAGCTACGAAGCGACCGGTTCGATCGGTGGTTCATTCGTGTCGGACAACATCGAGGATTACTACCTCAACCCGTGGGAACTGGGTTACGGCAACTTCGTCAAGTTCGACCACGAGTTCCACGGCCGCGAGGCGCTGGAAGCCCTGAACCCGGCCGACCAGCGCAAGAAGGTGACGCTGGCCTGGCACCCCGAGGACATGACCAAGATCGTGGCCTCGCTGTTCAACCCCGATGGCGAACAGTACAAGTTCTTCGACACCCCGCTCGCCAACTATGCCTCGTCGAACTACGACCGCGTGGTCGATGCGGGCGGCAAGACCGTCGGTTTCTCGATGTTCACGGGCTATTCGTACAACGAGAAGCAGGCGCTTTCGCTCGCCACGATCGATCCGGAAATCCCGGTCGGCACCGAGCTGCGCGTGGTGTGGGGCGAAGAGAACGGCGGCACCCGCAAGACCACCGTCGAGCCGCACAAGCAGATCGAGGTCCGCGCGATCGTTTCGCCGGTGCCCTACAGCCGTGTCGCTCGTGAAGCCTACGCGGAAGGCTGGCGTACCGCCCGCTGATGCAATGAAGACTGGCCCCGCCCGGATCGCCGCAAAGGCGGCCGGGCGGATGGCCTTCCACCAAAAGAGGATCCCGCTATGGCAACACCCCTGATCCATCCCAACTGGGACAAGGCGCCCGACGGGATCACCGACGGCTTCAGCCTGGAGATGACCGCGAAGGACGAGGCCTCGCTGCGCGATGCCGCCCCGCTCATCCCCGCCGATACGCCGATCGCCGTTACCTTCCTGCCGGGCGAGGACGTGGCCGCCCGTGTCGCCGCGACCGTGGCGGTGCGCGAGCTGGGCTTCGAGCCGATGCCGCACTTCTCGGCCCGCCGCATCCTGTCCGAAGACGATTTCGAAGGCTATCTGAAGGCCGTGGTCGAACAGGCCGGCGTGGAGCGCTGCTTCATCGTCGCCGGCGACCCGCCCGAGCCGCAAGGCCCCTATTTCGATACCTCCGCGCTGATCGCGACGGGCGCGTTCGAGCGCGCCGGGATCAAGGCGATCGGCGTGGGCGGGCATCCCGAAGGCCACCCCAACATGACCGTGGCCGAATGCTGGGCCGTGCTGGAAAAGAAGGTGGCGGAAATCGAGCGGCGCGGCATGGCCCCGCTGATCGTCACCCAGTTCGGCTTTGATCCCGATGCGTTCCTGGCCTGGCTGAAGGAGCTGCGCGCGCGCGGCATCGACGCGCCGGTGCGCATTGGCGTGCCGGGGCCGGCGGGGATCAAGCGCCTGCTCGCGTTCGCCGCGCGCTGCGGTGTGGGCGCGTCCACGTCGGTCCTCAAGAAGTACGGCATCTCGGTCACCAATCTGCTCGGCTCGGCCGGGCCGGACAAGCTGGTGAACGCCTTCGCCCAGGGGCTGGGGCCGGAACACGGCCGGGTGCGGCTGCATTTCTATCCGTTCGGCGGGCTGGTGAAGACGCTCGAGTGGATTCACGAGTACAACCGCAAGCACGGCATCTGACCGTGCGGGACCGTTCTCTCCCCCTCGGAGTCGAGAGGGGCAGCTGAGCGCGTTCCCCTCTCCCAACCCTCTCCCCTGAAGGGGAGAGGGCTATTCGCTGCCCCTCAGAAATCCGCGGCGCGCGATTTGCGCCGGGCTTCGGCGAAGGCATCGTGGCGAAACTTCTCGAAGGCCACGCGCTGATCGAAGCCGGGGTCCTTGGGGTAGTCCTGATATTCGGCGATGATCTCGTCGAAGATGGTGCGCATCTCGTCCTTGTGATCGGGGTGGGAGAAGATGTGCAGGCGGTTGTGGCGCATCGCGTCGATCACCCGCGCGCCGATCACGTCCGGCTCCATGCCGAACTCGTGGACCCCGGCGAGGCGTTCCACCGCCGCCTTGTCCACCGCCTTCATCTGGCTTTTCAGCGCATCGGGGCGGATATCGTCGCTGGCGTAGATGTAGCTCTTCACCAGGCCCGGGCAGAGCACCGACACGCCGATCTGGTATTGCAGCAGCGAATAGTGCAGCGATTCCGACAGGCCGCGCACCGCGAACTTGGTGGTGTTGTAGATGCCCGGCGTGCCCGCCGCGAGGAACGCGGCCATCGAGGCGGTGTTGACGACATGGCCGCCCTTCTGCTCGCCCGCCTTCACCCGTTCGACCATGCGCGGCACGAAGGTCATCACGCCGTTGATCACGCCGTGCAGATTCACGCCCAGCAGCCAGTCCCAATCGTCGAACGAGCTTTCCTCGATCGGCTGGAACAGGTTGACCCCGGCGTTGTTGCACAGGATCGAAACCGGTCCCATTTCCGCCTCGACCCGGTCGGCGGCCTCGCGGAAGCCTTCGCGGCTGGCGACGTCGAGCTGCACGCCCATGACCTCGCGGTTGTCCAGCGCGGCCAGAGCCTTGTCGATCGAATCCTGGCGGATGTCGGCAATGGCGACCTTGCAGCCTTCGTTGAGCAGCTGGCGCACGAGGCCGATGCCGACGCCGTTGGCGCCGCCGGTGACGAAGGCGGTGCGGCCTGCGAAATCCTTCATATGTCTCCCCTCCGGTTTGCGGGAGGGGCCGGGGGTGGGCCTCTCCCTGAAATGTGATGTGCGTGGGATTGCCCACCCCAAACCCCTCCCGCCCGTGGGAGGGGCGTTACGGTCAGGCGCCGGCGCGCAGCCGGTTCTGCCGTTCGATCTCGGCGGTGATTGCCGGGTTGCGGAACAGCATGGCGAAGGTTTCCTTGTATTCCGGGTTTTCCGGAAGGTGGGTCTGCACCGCCGCCGTGGTCGCTTCGCCGCGTTCGCGCACGCCGGCCAGGAACTCGCTGTGGGTGAGGATGTAGAGCTCGTCGTTGAGGATGCCGCGCAGCACGCGTTCGCCCACCTCCTCCTTGGTCTGGTAGAGGTGCATGAAGCTGCCGCCCGCCTGCCGGCGCTTGTCCGCCTCGGCATAGCCGGTTTCGGCAAGGTCGGCCGGGCGGGTCTTGCCGGCGTCGGCGATGTTGGACTGGACGGCGCCGGGGCAGAAGGCCGAACAGATCACGCCGCGCGGCTCCAGTTCGGGGCGCATGCATTCCATCATCGCGGTGACGGCGGCCTTGCCCGTCGAATAGATCGTGGTCCCGCCCACCGGCACCAGCGCCGACATCGAGGCGGTGTTGACGATGTGCCCGCCTTCGCCATGCGCCAGGATGCGCGGCAGGATCGTGACCACGCCGTTGATGGTGCCGCCCAGGTTGACGTTCATCACCCAGTCCCAGTCGGCGAACGTGGCCAGATCGGTGGGGCCGACCACCGCGACGCCGGCGTTGTTGCACAGGATGTGGATCTTGCCGAACTTCGCTTCAGTGGCGTCGGCGGCGGCGGCGAAGTTGGCGCGATTCGTCACGTCGAGCGGCACCGCCAGCACGCGGTCGCCCCCGTCCAGCTCGGCGACGGCCGAATCGAGGTGATCCTGGCGGATGTCGGCGATGGTCACGTTCATCCCCGCGCCGAGCAGCGCCTTGGCGATGCCGAGGCCGATGCCGCTGGCCCCGCCCGTGATGAAAGCCGTCTTGCCCGGAAGATTCTGCATCCTTGCCTCTCTCCATGCTGCGCCGCCCGCCCGGTTGCCACGGTCCGTTTCAGGGGCGGAGCCGGGTGCCGGGGCCATGCGACCATTCGTTATCGTCTTTTCTATTCACCAGCGCGAGATTGTATGCAAGACTAACAATTATCCGGTGCGAAAAACAGGTCGGAGAATCGACTGGCCGGGAGAGGAGAGCAGATGGCGGGAGCAGCATCCCCGGCGATGAACGGTGCGCCGGAAGTATCTGAAAGCAAGGCGGAAGGAGGGGGCGCCGAGCGGCGCTGGCCGTCAACCGCATCGGCCTATTTCGCGCTGTTCGCGATCATCGCGGCGACGTTCCTGAACTTTTTCGACCAGACCGTGTTCGGGATGCTGGCACAGCGGATCAAGATCGATTTCGGGCTGACCGACGAACAGCTGGGCTTTCTGGGCGGCCCCGCCAGCGTGATCTTCTTCGTGTTCGTGGGCATTCCGCTGGCCCGGCTGGCGGATATCTATCCGCGCAAGCTGGTGCTGGCCGGCGGCATGGCGGCGACCGGTGTGATCATGGGGCTGGGCGGCATCGCGCAGGGGTTCGGCCAGTTCATCGGCAGCCGCATGTTCCTGGGCGCGGGCGGTTCGGCGCACGCGCCGGCCGCCTATTCGATGATCGCGGACTATTTCCCGCCGAAGAAGATCACCCGCGCCTTCGCGCTGCTGCAACTGGGCTTCATCGGCGGGACGACCGCGGGCGTGCTGGCCGGCGGCAAGCTGATCGTCGCGCTGGCGGGCTGGAGCGAGGCGCACGTGCTGGGGCTGCGGGTGCATAGCTGGCAGCTGATCCTGGTGGGCCAGGCGGCGCTGGGGCTGCTGGCGGCCGGCCTGCTGCTGCTGGTCAAGGAACCGCCGCGCCTCGTCCGTGCGCCGGCGGAAGGGCGCGTGCCGGTGCCGGAACGGCACGGGCTGGGCCGGCGCGTGCTGGCCTTCACCGGGCTGGACGCGGCCAGGGCGATCCATGCGCGTGGCCGGGTCTATTACCCGCTGTTCGGCGGGCTGGCGCTGAGCGCGATCGAAACGTTCGGCCTGATGTTCTGGCGCGTGCCATTCATGATCCGCACCTATGGCTGGGACGAGGGGCGGATCGGCTTGGTCATGGCGCCGATGCTGCTCGTCTCGCAGCTGGCGGGCGTGTTTCTGGGCGGGGTGTTCGTGGAATGGATGGCCAAGCGCCATGCCGATGCCAACGTGCGCTGCGCGGCGATCCTGTTCGCGCTCGTCACGATCTGCTCGATCACCGCGCCGCTGATGCCCACGGGCGAGATGGCGCTGGCGGTGTTCGCGCTGAGCGGCGTGTTCGGCCTGGCCGGCGCGGTGCCGCAGAACGCCGCGATCCAGCGCATCGCCCCCAACGAGATGCGCGGGCAGGTGACCGCGATCTACCTGTTCATGTTCACGTTCTTCGGCGCGCTCGGCAGCTTCGTGGTCGGCGTGGTCGCGCAGCGGATCGTGGGGGTGGAGGCGGAGCTGTGGAAGGCGCTGGTGATCACCGCCGGCACGCTGCTACCGATCGCCACGCTGTGCATGGTGCTGGCCATCCGCCCCTATCGCGCCGAAGTGGCGCGGCTGGAAGCGGAAGGTCGTTGACAGTTCAATGAAGTTGCCGCAGTTTGTTTGCAACACGTACAATTCGGGAGAGTTTCCAGATGTCCGATTCCGATCGTATCGCCGCGCTTGAAACGCAGGTTGCCGAGCTTGGCCGCCGCCTGACCGTGCGCGAGGACGAGCTTGATATCCGCAAGCTCCAGCACCTCTACGGCTATCTCATCGACAAGTGCCTCTACAACGAGACGGCCGATCTGTTCACCGACGATGGCGAAGTGCGCTTCTTCGGCGGCGTCTGGAAAGGCAAGGAAGGCGTGCGTCGCCTCTATGTCGAACGGTTCCAGAAGCGCTTCACCTATGGCAACAACGGCCCGATCGACGGCTTCCTGCTCGAACACCCGCAGTTGCAGGACATCATCAACGTGCAGCCCGATGGCGTGACCGCGCTGGCCCGCGCGCGCTCGATGATGCAGGCGGGGCGCCACAAGGACTTCGAAGGCGACCAGCCCTGGCTCAAGAGCCGCCAGTGGTGGGAAGGCGGCATCTACGAGAACACCTACAAGAAGGTGGACGGCACCTGGCGCATCCACATCCTGAACTACATGCCGATCTGGCATGCCGATTTCGAAACCGGCTGGGCCAACACCAGGCCCGAATACGTGCCGTTCCCCAAGGAAACCTATCCCACCGACCCGACCGGGCCGGACGAGCTGATCGAGGGCCACTGGCTGTGGCCGACCCACAAGCTGACGCCGTTCCACTTCCCCCACCCGGTGACGGGCGAGGAAATCGTGGCGCAGCGCTGGGAAGGCGATGAAGCCCGCGCAAAGGCGAAAGGCTGATCCGATGACGGCCTATCCTGCCCTCCACATGGTGATCGATGGCGAGCGCGTTGCCGGCGGCGGGCGCCGCACGCACGCGGTCGTCAATCCCGCGACCGGCGAGACCATCGGCGAACTGCCGCTGGCCGAGCCGGCCGATCTCGACCGCGCGCTGGAAACCGCGCGCAAGGGGTTCCGCATCTGGCGCGATTCGACGCCGCAGCAGCGCGCGGCGGTGCTGCAGGGCGCGGCGCGGCTCATGCTGGAGCGGCAGGACGACCTGGCCCGCATCGCCACGCTGGAAGAGGGCAAGACGCTGCCCGAGGCCCGCATCGAAGTGATGATGAACGTGGGGCTGTTCAACTTCTACGCGGGCGAGGTGTTCCGGCTCTATGGCCGCACGCTGGTGCGCCCGGCGGGCATGCGCTCGACCGTCACGCACGAGCCGGTCGGTCCGGTCGCCGCCTTCGCCCCGTGGAACTTCCCGCTGGGCAATCCGGGCCGCAAGCTGGGCGCGCCGATCGCGGCGGGCTGTTCGGTGATCCTCAAGGCGGCGGAAGAGACGCCGGCCTCGGCGCTGGGCGTGCTGCAGTGCCTGCTCGACGCGGGATTGCCCAAGGAAGTGGCGCAGGCCGTGTTCGGCGTGCCCGACGAGGTTAGCCGGCACCTGCTGGCCAGCCCGGTGATCCGCAAGCTGAGCTTCACCGGATCGACCGTGATCGGCAAGCACCTGAGCAAACTGGCCGCCGACAACTGCATCCGCACCACGATGGAGCTGGGCGGCCACGGCCCGGTGCTGGTGTTCGGCGATGCCGACATCGACCGCGCGCTCGATACCATGGTGACCTCGAAGTACCGCAACGCCGGGCAGGTCTGCGTCAGCCCCACGCGCTTCATCGTTGAGGAAAGCGTGTTCGACCGCTTCCGCGACGGCTTTGTCGAACGGGTCAAGGCGATCCGCGTCGGCAACGGGCTGGACGAGGGCGCGCAGATGGGGCCGATGGCCAACGCGCGCCGGCCCGAGGCGATGGAGCGCCTGATCGGCGATGCCACGGCGCGCGGCGCGAAGCTGCTCGCCGGGGGCGAGCGCGTGGGCAATGCCGGGTTCTTCTATGCGCCGTCGGTGCTGTCCGAAATCCCCCTCGATGCCGCGGTTCTCAACGAGGAGCCGTTCGGCCCGGTGGCGCTGCTCAACCCGTTCCGGGGCGAAGAGGCGATGATCGAGGAGGCGAACCGCCTGCCCTATGGCCTGGCCGCCTATGCCTGGACGCAGGACGGCAAGCGCCAGCAGCGCGTGGCGCGCGAGATCGAAAGCGGCATGGTGGGCATCAACACGACCATGATCGGTGGCGCGGATGCGCCGTTCGGCGGGGTCAAGTGGTCGGGCCACGGGGCGGAGGACGGCCCGGAAGGCGTGATGGCCTGCCTCGTCACCAAGGCGGTCCACGAAGGCTGACCGGGCAGCGCAACGTCATGGCCGGGCAATCCTTTGGAAACATGGGCAATCTAGCTGAACGGGCCGTTTTCCGGTTCCCTCAGCGAGAATGCCATGCCGCGATTGCCCCGCCGTGCCCTGTTTCTGCCCCTGCCCGTGCTGATTCTGGCTCTGTCCGCCCTGCCGGCCCACGCCGCGCGGAACGATCACCAGGTCTGGGGCGTGGTGCAGGGCACCGTCGATCTGGGCGGCCGGGCGACATCGGCGTTCGACGTCCAGTACCGCGTGACCGACGGCGCCTCGCGCCAGGGGCAGGTGCTGATCCGGCCGGCGATCGGCGTCTACCTGAACAAGACCACGGCCGCCTATCTCGGCTATGCCTTCGTCACCACCGATCCGCTGGGCGGCACGCCGACCGACGAACATCGCGTGTTCGAGCAACTGACATTCCGCATCGCCGGAGACGGCAAGGGGCCGACGCTGACCGCGCGCACGCGGCTGGAGCAGCGCTTCGTCGAAGGCTGGACCGGCCACACCGGCTGGCGGCTGCGTCAGCAGGTGCGCGGCACGCTGCCGCTGGGGGGGCGGGGCGTGGCGCTGGTGTCCACGCTCGAACCCTTCGTCAGCTTCAACACCACCGGCTGGGGCCAGCGCGCGGGCTTCGACCAGGTGCGCGCCTTTGCCGGCGTCTCCCTGCCGGTGGCCAGGGGAATCGCCATCGAACCCGGCTACATGGGGCAATACATCGCCCGTTATCGGCAGCCGGACAGCATGAACCACGTTATCAGCCTTTCGCTGTCGCTGCGCAGGTGACCGTCGCCGGGCTGCTTCGGAAAAGGAACAGCCCATGACCAATGACCACCCCCTCAGGACCGGCGGCGACCGCGGCTATCTGCGCATCGCCACCGAGGAAGCCTTCGCCACGCGCGAACAGGTCGACGTCTATCTGCGCATGGTGCGCGATGGCACGGCCGACAAGGGCATGCTCTCGCTGTGGGGCTTCTATGCCCAGTCGCCGTCCGAACGCGCCACGCAGATCATGGATCGCCTGCTCGACCTGGGCGAGCGGCGGCTGGCCGACATGGACGCCTATGGCATCGACAAGGCGGTGCTCGCACTGACCTCGCCCGGCGTGCAGCCGATGCTCGATCTGGCCGAGGCCAAGGGCATCGCCACGCGCGCCAACGACTATCTGGCCGAACGCTGCGCCGCGCATCCCGATCGCTTCATCGGCCTGACCGCCGTGGCGCCGCAGGACCCGGCATGGTCGGCCGCCGAAATCCGCCGCGGCGCGGGCGAGCTGGGCTTCAAGGGCGTGCAGATCAACAGCCACACCCAGGGCGAATACCTCGACGATCCCAAGTTCGACCCGATCTTCCGCGCGCTGGCCGATACCGGGCAGCCGCTGTACATCCATCCCGCCACGCCGCCGGACGCGATGATCGACCCGCTGCTCGAATCGGGCCTCGACGGCGCGATCTTCGGCTTCGGGGTGGAGACGGGGATGCACCTGCTGCGGCTGATCACCATCGGCATTTTCGACCGCTATCCCGATCTGCAGATCATGGTCGGCCACATGGGCGAGGCGCTGCCCTACTGGCTCTATCGCCTGGACTACATGCACCAGGCGGGCGTGCGGTCGAAGCGCTACGAACGGATGAAGCCGCTGAACAAGACCATCGCCGAATACATGCGCTCGAACGTGCTCATCACCAATTCGGGCATGGCGTGGGAGCCGGCGATCCGCTTCGCACAGCAGGTGGTGGGCGAGGACCGCGTGATGTACGCGATGGACTATCCCTATCAGGTGGAGGCGCGCGAGGTGCGCGACATGGACACCATGGACATCTCCCCCGAACTCAAGAAGAAGTTCTTCCAGACCAACGCCGAACGCTGGTTCGGTATCTGAACCGGCGCATGGGCGCCGCAGGTGGAAAGGGAGAGCCGGTGAACGCAGTCGCCAAGGGCGGATGGTACGCGCTCGCGCTGGTGGCGCTGACCAACGCGATGAGCCTGCTCGACCGCCAGATCCTGGCGATCCTGGCGCCCGCCATCAAGAAGGACCTGGCAATCGGCGATGCCGAGATGGGGCTGCTCTATGGCACCGTCTTCGCGCTGTTCTACGCGCTGTTCTCGCTGCCCGTGGGGCGGCTGGCGGACGGCTGGGTGCGCACGCGCCTGCTGGGCATCAGCATCGCCTTCTGGTCCGCCGCCACGGCGCTGGGTGGCCTGGCCGGCAGTTTCGCCACGCTGGCGCTGTCGCGGCTGGGCGTGGGCATCGGCGAGGCGGCGACGCAACCGGCCGGCACCTCGCTGATCTACGACTACTGGCCCAAGCCGCGCCGGGGCTTCGTGATGGCGGTGCTGGCCTCTGCCATCGCGCTGGGCCTGGGCGGATCGCTGGTGCTGGGCGGGGTGGCGGCGCAGGCATGGACCGAGCGCTACGCCGGCACGGTGGCGCCGTTCGGGCTGAAGGGGTGGCAGTTCGCCTTCCTTGTCGCCTCGGCCCCCGGCTTCGTGCTGGCGCTATTCCTGCTGCGCCTGCACGAACCGGAACGCGGCGTGATGGACGGATTGCCGACCGCGCCCGATCCGCGCCCTTTCGCGGCCAGCCTGGAACTGCTCGGTTCGGTGCTGCCCGGCCTGCACTGGATCGGCATGATCCGGCGCGGCGGCGATCGGGGCACGGTGCTGCGCAATCTGGCGGGGCTGGCGGCGATCGTGGCGCTGATGGTGGTGCTGACGCGGGTGAGCATGGCGGTTTCGCCACGCCCGACCTTCGTCATCGCCGGGCTGGCGGTCAACCCGCACGCGCTGCAATGGACCGTGATCGGCTTCGGCGTGTTCGTGATCGTCAATCTGGTGCAAGGGATGCGGCTGTCCGATCCGCAGGCGCACCGCGTCATCACGCGATCGCCCACGCTGATCATGGCGATCGCGGTCGGCACGCTCCAGTCGGCGATCAACTATGGCATGATGGCGTTCAACCCCACGTTTCTGATCCAGAGCTATGGCCTGTCGATGCGCGAAACCGCGCTGCAGTTCGGCATGGTTTCGGCCGGAATGGGCATCGTCGGCCCGATGCTGTGGGGGCCGCTGTCGGACCGGCTCCACCGCCGCTATCCGGGCGGCGGGCGCGCAGGCGTGGCGCTGTTCGCCATGGCGGTTTCGCCGCTGCTGTCGTTCTGGGTCTATACCGCGCCGGCGGCCGGCACGTTCTACGGACGTTTCGTGCTGTATAGCCTGGTGCTGACCGGCTGGATGCCGCCGCTCTACGCCATCCTCTACGATCAGGTGCTCCCGCGGATGCGCGGGCTGACCGCGAGCCTCTATCTGCTGGCGATGACGATCCTGGGCATGGGCATCGGCCCCTATCTGGTCGGGCTGCTGTCCGACGCGACCGGCAACCTGCGCGCCTCGATGCTCAGCATCAACGCGGTGGCCGTGCCGATCGTGGTGCTGATGCTGCTGATCGCCCGCCGCGCCGCGCGCGACGAGGCGGCGCTGCTGGAGCGTGCGGGCGCCGCATAAAGTCGCATGACATGGCCTCTCGTCATGGCGAGGGGCAAAGCCCCGTGGCCGTCCAGAGCGGCGCGCGGGGCACTGGATTGCTTCGCTGCGCTCGCAATGACGAAGCGGATCAAAACGCAGCCATCGTGCGCCAGCCGCGTGAAATCGGGGAAACGGTAGGGGGTTTCTGTTGCCCGGCACCCCCCAAGCCGCTGGAATCCGCTTCTGTTGACCGGTGGGTCCAACCGCGTTCTGGCTTTGTAACTTCAGGGCGTTAGCCCCTAGAATTACGCCGCGAGAGCAAGTGCTTCGTTGTCGTTGGCACTTGTTGGTTTTGAGCCTTGAACGGGTTACTCAGCCCGGGCGAA
Source organism: Novosphingobium sp. LASN5T (assembly GCF_003856955.1). Lineage (NCBI taxonomy): Bacteria > Pseudomonadati > Pseudomonadota > Alphaproteobacteria > Sphingomonadales > Sphingomonadaceae > Novosphingobium > Novosphingobium sp. LASN5T. The sequence goes on along the minus strand of NZ_RQSI01000024.1, from coordinate 30,968 downwards.
AACAGCGCTTTTCAACACACGTCGATCCTAGTTCGGCCCCGTCATCTGCCCCGCCTGCCGCCAAAGGAGGCCGGACGGGAAAGGTGGTGGAGCCGCCGGGTACCGCCCCCGGGTCCGCTGCGCCTATTGCACGCCGCAGTTTATCACCATAGCCGGCAAGCCGGCACCTCCCCATATAGGGATCGCCCGCCAAATGAAAAGGGGCGCCGAAGCGCCCCTTGCCGTGCCCGGATGCCCGCGCGCGGAGAAAGACCGGTCAGACCCGGTTTTTCAGCGCATCGCGGATTTCGGCGAGCAGTTCCACTTCGCTCGGCCCCGCGGGCGCGGCCGGAGCGGCCGGTTCCTCGGGCTTGGCGAACGCCTTGTTCGCGGCTTTCACGATCAGGAAGATCACGAAGGCCAGGATCACGAAGTTGACGATCTGGGTGACGAAATCGCCATAGCCGATCATCGCCACGCCCGCTTCCTTGAGCGCGGCGTAATCGTCCGGCTTGCCCTTGTAGGTTTCCGGAATCGGTCCGAGGCGGATGAAATACTTGGAGAAATCGGCGCCGCCGGTGAAATAGCCGACCGCCGGCATGATGACGTTTTCGGTCAGCGAGGTGACGATCTTGCCGAACGCCGCGCCGATGATCACGCCAACGGCCAGGTCCAGCACGTTGCCGCGCGCGATGAACGTCTTGAATTCCTGCAACATGCCCATGAGCTTCCCCGTAGTTCTGACGGCCCTGTTACCGGTTGCTTGCCACCCGCCGCCGGGCGCGACAAGCGGCAAACGTGCTGCGGGTTTCTCCAGAATGGTGCAGGTTGCCGCAACCCGGCCCTGCCCTTGAACGGTCACCGGCTATCGCTATGTTCCTGGACAGCAACGCCGGAGCGGCCCTGCCGGGGCCGCGCGCCCGGCAGGATGACATAAGGGTATTCCGACCGATGGCCGCTTCCCTGTTCCGCCGCCTTTCCCGCCCCCTGGCGCGTTTCGCGTTCGTGGCCGCCGCCGCGGCGACGCTGGCCGGCTGCGGCGTCAATTCGATCCCCACCGCCGAGGAAAACGCCAAGGCCAAGTGGGCTGACGTGCAGAACCAGTACCAACGCCGGGCCGACCTGATCCCCAACCTGGTGGCGACGGTGAAGGGCTATGCCAAGCAGGAGCAGGACACGCTGACCAAGGTGACCGAAGCGCGCGCCAAGGCCACGAGCGTGCAGGTTTCCGCCGACGACCTGACCGATCCCGCCAAGATGGCCGCGTTCCAGCAGGCGCAGGGCGCGCTGTCGCAGGGGCTGGGCCGCCTGATGGCGAACGTGGAAGCCTATCCCGATCTCAAGTCAAACGAGAACTTCCTGGCGCTGCAAAGCCAGCTGGAAGGCACCGAGAACCGCATTTCCGTGGCGCGGCGCGATTACAACGAGGCCGTGCGCGAATACAACACCACGATCCGCACCTTCCCGGCGGTGATCGGTGCCAAGGTGATCTATGGCGCGAAGCCGCTGGTGCCGTTCGAGGCGACCACGCCGGGGGCGCAGGAGGCGCCGGCCGTCAGCTTCGACAGCCCGGCCGCCCCGGTCGCGGCGCCCGCCAACGACAACACCGGTGATGCGTCGGCGAAGAAGGCCGCGAACTGAACTGATCGGCCCCGTGATGCGCAGGCTCGCTCTTGCTCTTGCAGCCGCGCTGCTTCTGGCAACGGGCGCGGCGGGTTGGGCATGGGCGGTATTCGGCCAGCGCGTGGCCGAAGCGGCGAGGCCGTCAGCGCCCATTGCCCTGACAGGCCGCGTGGTCGACAAAGCAGGGCTTCTGCCGGATGCGGCTAAGGCGGCGTTGACGGATAGACTTGCGGTATTGGAACGGACGGCCGGGCCGCAGTTCGTGGTGGTGACGGTGCCCACGCTTGGTGATCGTTCGATCGAGGACTATGCCCGCGCACTCGGCAATGGCTGGGGCGTAGGCGACAGGCAACGCAATGATGGCGTGATTCTTCTGGTCGCGCCAGCCGAACACAAGGTGCGGATTGAAGTGGGCAAGGGTCTCGAAACCACGTTGTCTGATACTCTGTGCGCCGAGGTGATCGGAGAGGATATCCTCCCTCGCTTTCGTGCTAATGCCCTGCGTGAAGGGATCGAGGCAGGCGCGGATCGCATCATTGCGATCTTATCGGCCCACCCCACGCTGCCGAAAGGGGCGTCATGAATCGCCCGCTGTTCGCGCTGTTGCTGGCCGTGCTGGCGCTTGTTGCCGGCCCGGCCTTCGCGCAGACCTTTCCGCCGCTGACCGGCCGCGTGGTCGATGACGCGCATTTGCTGAACCCGCAGCAGGTCGCCGCGCTCGATGCCAAGCTGGCCGCGCTGGAGCAGCAGTCGCAGCGCCAGCTGGTCGTGGCGACGATTCCCGACCTGCAGGGCATGCCGATCGAGGATTACGGCTACCAGCTCGGCCGCGCCTGGGGGCTGGGCGACAAGCAGCGCAACGATGGCGCCCTGCTGATCGTCGCGCCCAACGAACGCAAGGTGCGGATCGAGGTCGGTTATGGCCTGGAAGGCATTCTCACCGATGCGCTGTCGCAGGTGATCATCCAGCGCGAGATCGTGCCGCGCTTCAAGCAGAACGATTATGCCGGCGGGATCGACGCGGCGGTGGACCAGCTCATCGCGCAACTGAAGCTGCCCGATGACGAGGCGCGCAAGGTGGCCGAACAGGCGCAGGCGGGCGCCGGCAAGGGCAGCGCGCCACGGTTCGACATCGGCACCGTGGTGTTCCTGGTGATCTTTTTCCTGTTCTTCGTGCTGCCGTTCATCCGCGCCATGCGGGGAGGCGGGCGGCGCTATGGCAGCAGCCCCGGCGTGATGATCTTCCCCGGCGGCGGCTGGGGCAGCGGTGGCGGTGGAAGCAGCTGGGGCGGCAGCGACTGGGGCGGCGGAGGAGGAGGCGGTGGCTTCTCCGGCGGTGGCGGCAGCTTCGGTGGCGGCGGCGCTTCGGGGGACTGGTAGGATGGCGGCTGTGCACCTGACCGACAGCGACCGGACGCGCATCGCGCAGGCGGTCACCGCCGCCGAGCTGCGCAGCGCGGGCGAGATCGTGACGATCGTGACCGCGCGGTCCGATCCCTATCGCGACGTGGCGCTGGCCTGGGCGGCGGCGGTGGCGTTTCTCGCGCTCGCCGCGCTCGAATTCGCGCCGCATTTCTATCTGGCGCTGATCGACCGCGTATTGGGCCTGTGGGCGACCGAATGGAGCCCGCGCGCGGTGCTGGGGGTGGCGCTGAGCGTGGCACTGGTCAAATTCCTGGCCATGCTGCTGCTGCAGGCCTGGGAGCCGCTGCGGCTGTGGCTGGTGCCCCGGCCGATCAAGCGCGCGCGCGTTCACGCCCGTGCGCTGACCTGCTTCCGCATCGGCGCCGAAAGCCGCACCACCGGGCGCACCGGCATCCTCATCTACCTGTCGATGGCGGAACGCCGGGCCGAGATCATTGCCGACGAGGCCATCGCCGCGCGCGTCGCGCCCGAGGTGTGGGGTGACGCCATGCACGCGCTGCTGGCCGAAATCCGGCAGGGCCGCGTGGCCGACGGGATGATCGCGGCCGTGGAAGGCGTGGGCGCGGTGCTTGCGCAACACCTGCCGCGCGCCGATGATGACGTGAACGAATTGCCGGACCGGTTGATCGAAGTATGAGCCCGGAAGACGAGTATCGCGACGAGCCCGAACAGGTGCGCTGGGAAGGGCGGTTCATCGTCGCCAAGACGCGCGGGCGCTGGGAATACGTCAGCCGCACGCGCAACATCCGCGCGGCGGTGATCTTGGCCGTCGACAGCGCGGAACGGGTGATCCTGGTCGAACAGTTCCGCGTGCCGCTGGGCAGGCCGGCGATCGAACTGCCGGCGGGGCTGATCGGCGATCATGACGATAGCGCGGACGAGGATGCCGCCGTCGCCGCCGCGCGCGAGCTGGAGGAGGAAACGGGCTATCGCCCCGGCCGCATGGAGGCGGTGGGCGAGTTCTATTCCTCCCCCGGCATGGTCTCCGAAAGCTTCACGCTGTTCCGCGCGCACGATCTGGAGCGCGTGTCCGATGGCGGCGGGGTGGAAGGCGAAGGCATCACCGTCCACCACGTGCCGCTGCCGGAGATCGAAGGGTTCATCGCCGCGCGCCGGGCCGAAGGCTATGGCATAGACGTGCGCATACTCATGCTGCTGGGGCCGCGCCTGCTGGGCGGCACCTGAAAACCATAACGGAGAGGATGAAATGGGCAGGGTTCAGGGGAAGAAGGCGCTGGTGACCGGCGCGGCGCAGGGCTTGGGCGCGGCGCAGGCACGGATGCTGGCGCGCGAGGGCGCGAAGGTGCTGCTGACCGACATCAACGGCGCGGGAGCGGCGGCGCAGGCCGAGGCGATCAACGCCGAGCTGGGTGCGGGCACCGCCTTCGCGATCCGCCACGACGTGACCAGCCCCGACGACTGGGACGCCGCGATCGCGCTGGCCGGCGAGGCGCTGGGCGGGCTGTCGGTGCTGGTCAACAACGCCGGCGTGGGCGTGCGCGGCAATATCGAGACCTGCACGCTGGAAGACTGGCGGCGCGGCTTCGCCATCAACGTCGACAGCGTGTTCCTGGGCTGCCAGAAGGCGCTGCCGCTGCTGAAGGACAACCAGCCCGGATCGATCGTCAACATCAGCTCGATCGCCGGCCTGATCGCTTCCGACACCATGCCCGGCTACAACGCCAGCAAGGCAGCGGTGTGGATGCTGTCCAAGTCGGTGGCGCTCTATTGCGCCAAGCGCGGCTGGGACGTGCGCTGCAACTCGGTCCACCCGACGTTCATCGACACGCCGATCCTCGATGGCATCGCCACCAACGCCAATCTCGACAAGGACGTGGTGATGGGCAAGCTGGCGCGGCAGATCCCGCTGGGCCGCGTGGGCCAGCCCGACGATATCGCGGCGGGCGTACTCTATCTCGCGAGCGACGAAAGCCGCTTCATGACCGGCGCCGAACTGAAGCTGGACGGCGGCATTTCCGCGATGTGAGCGCCGGGCCTGCCCGCGGCCGCGATCAGTGCTGGTCGCGCCGCAGCGGCAGGAACAGCATCAGCGCGAGCGCGAGCAGCGAACCGGTGGCCATGATCACCGAAACCGTCATCAGCCCCAGCTGGGCCTTGAACAGCGTGCCCGCGAGATAAGGCGAAAGCGCTGCCCCCGCGCGGCCGATGCTGAGCGCAAAGCCGGTGCCGGTGGCCTTGACGTGGGTGGGATAGACGGCGGCGAAAGCGGTATAGAAGCCGACGATCGCCGAATTGGTGAACAGGCCGACCGAGACCACGGCCAGGGTCCAGCCCATCAGACTGTTGGCGCCGAAGCCGAAGCGCGCGACCAGCAGCACCGACAGCGCCAACGCCACCAGCGTCGCCTGCTTGATCCCGAAACGGTGCATGAACCAGCCGAACGCCGCCCCGCCGATCGCGCCGCCAAGGTTGGCATAGGCCAGCACGCCCGCGCCCTGCGCCTGCGTGAAGTTCTGTCCGGCGAACTGGGGATCGGACATGATCGAGGGCGTCATCTTGAGGATGTAGTAGAACGTCAGCGCGTGCGCGGCATAGCCGAGCGAGAGGATCAGCGTGGCCTTGCGCAGCGCGGGGCTGAAGATGTCGGCCAGGCTGGCCTTCTGTTCGTGCGGCGCCGGCGGCGGCAGCGCGCCGATCGCCGGCTGGCGTAGCGCGGCCAGCGCGCGGTTGATCCTCTCCAGCGCGCCGGCGGGCCGGGCGCGCATCAGCCACGCCGGCGTTTCGGGCACGAGGAACCAGACCAGCGGCAGGCAGATGGCCGTCATCGTCCCGCCGAACAGGAACACCGAACGCCAGTCGTGCGCTTTCAGCAGCTGCGCCGCGACGAGGCCGCCCAGGAACGCGCCCAGCGGATAGCCGATCACCATCAGCGACATCGCCATGCTGCGCGCCTTGCGGCTGGACAGTTCGAAGGCGATGGCGTTGATCGCGGCCAGCATCCCGCCGATGCCGAGGCCGGTGATGATGCGCCAGATCGAAAGGCCGACCGGCGACGTGGCGGTGGTCGCCATGAACATGCCCACTACCATCAGCAGCAGGCAGGCCAGCGTGGTCCGGCGCCGGCCGAAGCGGTCGGCCGCGCCGCCGAGCAGCAGCGAGCCGAGGCCCATGCCGATCAGTTCCATCGACAGCACCGCGCCCAGCCCGTCGGGCGCGAGGTGCCATTCCTTCTTGATGCCGGGGCCGGCGAAGGCGCTCGAGAGCACGTCGAAGCCGTCCAGCGCGTTGAGGAAGATCGTGATGATCACCGCGATCCATTGCCGCGCGGTCATCGGGGCATCGTCGAGGATGCTGCGTGGATCGGTGCTCGAATCGGCCATCACTCTCCCCTTCGCGCCAGATCGGTCCCTGCCGGCGGCGAAACTGTTATTTCCTATAACTCATTCATGAATGCGCGCCAGCAATTCCAGCAGGATCTTTACTTCGCGATCGCTAAAGCGGCTTTTGACCCAGGCTTCGTGCTCACCGATCGCGCGCTTGGCGCTGGCCAGCATCTCGTTGCCGGCCGGCTCCAGATAGAGCGCCTGCTTGCGTCCGTCCTTCGGCGAACGGTCGCGGCGCAGGAGGTGCTTGGCCTGAAGCCGGTTGATGATCGCCATTGTCGTGGCGCGGTCCATGCGCAGGCGCTGCGCCAGATCGGTCTGGGCGATGCCGGGGTGGTCATCGACCAGCCACAACACGGAAACCTGCTTCTGCGTCAGATCGAGATCGGTGAACGTCTCGGTAAAGTGGCGCAGGCAGGCGCCGTGGGCCAGGCGGATGTGGAACCCCAGGATATCGTTGATCGCGCCGATATCACCGGATTCCGGGTCGGCCGGCGCAATCGCGTCCTCGAATTTGTCCTTGATCAATGATCCACCCCCGATGCCCCTTGCTTATTTGTTAGTGTCGCATACAAATATCACAAGGAGGATGTCATGGCCGAATTTCCAAAAACCCCGAGTTTCACGGGCTTCAACACGCCGTCGCGGGTGGAGGCGGATATCGCCGATCTGGCCCACGATGGCACGATCCCGCAGGAGTTAAACGGCGCTTTCTACCGCGTCCAGCCCGACCCGCAATTTCCGCCGCGGCTGGGCGACGACATCGCCTTCAACGGCGACGGCATGATCACCCGGTTCCACATCCATGACGGGCAGTGCGATTTCCGCCAGCGCTGGGCGAAGACGGACAAGTGGAAGCTGGAGAACGAGGCCGGAAAGGCGCTGTTCGGCGCCTATCGCAACCCGCTGACCGATGACGAGAGCGTGAAGGGCGAGATCCGCTCCACCGCCAACACCAACGCCTTCATCTTCGGCGGCAAGCTGTGGGCGATGAAGGAGGACAGCCCCGCGCTGGTCATGGACCCGGCGACGATGGAAAGCTTCGGCTTCGAGAAGTTCGGCGGCAAGATGACCGGGCAGACCTTCACCGCGCATCCCAAGGTGGACCCGGCGAGCGGCAACATGGTGGCGATCGGCTATGCCGCATCGGGCCTGTGCACCGACGACGTGACCTACATGGAAGTCAGCCCGGCGGGCGAACTGGTGCGCGAAATCTGGTTCAAGGTACCCTATTACTGCATGATGCACGACTTCGGCATTACCGAGGACTATCTTGTGCTGCACATCGTGCCCTCGATCGGCAGCTGGGAACGGCTGGAACAGGGCAAGCCGCACTTCGGATTCGATACGACGCTGCCGGTCTATCTGGGAATCATCCCCCGCCGCGATGGCGTGACCGACGCCGACATCCGCTGGTTCAAGCGCGATAACTGCTTCGCCAGCCACGTGCTGAACGCCTGGCAGGAAGGCACGAAGATCCACTTCATCGTGCCCGAGGCCAAGAACAACATGTTCCCGTTCTTCCCCGATGTCCACGGTGCGCCGTTCAACGGGATGGAGGCGATGAGCCGGCTGACCGACTGGGTGGTCGATATGGCCTCTAACAGCGAGGATTTCGCCGAAATCCGTCCGCTGACCGATACCGCCAGCGAGTTTCCGCGCATCGACGATCGCTTCACCGGCCGCAAGACGCGCTATGGCTGGGGGCTGGAAATGGACATGAAGCGACCGGTCGAGCTGCGCGGCGGCAGTGCCGGCGGGTTGCTGATGAACTGCCTGTTCCTCAAGGACTTCGAGACCGGTGCCGAACAGCACTGGTGGTGCGGCCCGGTCAGCAGCCTGCAGGAGCCAGCGTTCGTCCCGCGCGCCAAAAACGCGCCCGAAGGCGATGGCTGGATCGTGCAGGTCTGCAACCGGCTGGAGGAACAGCGCAGCGATCTGCTGATCTTCGACGCGCTCGATATCGAGAAGGGGCCGGTCGCCACGATCCACGTCCCCATCCGCCTGCGCTTCGGCCTGCACGGCAACTGGGCCAATGCCGAGGAGATCGGCCTGCTGGAAGCGGAGGCCGCGTGAATCCGCCGGTAAGCCCGCCCGGCCTCGAATTCGTCTACGAGGCCACGGGCGATCTCGAACCGCCGCGCCCGATCGGCGAAACCTATGACGGGACGCGGCGGATCATTCCGATCGTGGGCGGCGGACGCGTGGAAGGGCCGCTGATCAGCGGAAAGCTGGTCGGCAACGCGGCGGACTGGCAACTGACCCGCCCCGACGGGGTGACGGTGGCCGACGCGATCTACGCGCTGGAAACCGACGACGGCGTGGTCATCCAGATCCGCAACCGTGGCCTGCGCCACGGCCCGCCCGAGGTGATGCAGCGGCTCGCCGCCGGGGACGCGGTGGACCCGGCGGAGTACTATTTCCGCACGGTGCCGGAATTCATCGCGCCCAAGGGCCGGTACGAATGGATGAACCGCTCGATCTTCATCTGTTCGGGCGCGCGCTTCCCGCTGGGCATCAAGCTGTGGGTCTGGCGCGTGCTGTAGCAGCGAATGCGTTGGTTACATCGACATTGCGAGGGGCGCAGCCCCGCGGCAATCCCGAGCGGCACGTGGAATTCTGGATTGCTTCGCTGCGCTCGCACTGACGATGCCGGGGTGGAACCGCCTGGTTCTACAGCCGGAGCCGGTCGGCCTGTTCGTGCCGCAGGCAGTCGAAAATCTTCGATCCGGCCATGAACACGGCGGCGGTGCAGGCCAGGAACAGCAGCTTGCCGCCGAAGCCGGGATAGACCGACAGGTAAACCTGCCCGCGCTCGACCGCGCCCAGCGCCAGCGCATAGATGATGGCGCAGGCCTCAAAGCGAGTCTTGATGACGAAAAGGCGACCGAGCTTTCCGAACATTGTTATCCCCTGCGCCGCTGCGTCCTTCTCTGCGGGGACGGCCGGCGCCATTTTACAACCACCAGTCAGCAATCATCGTGCCAGCCCCGGATTTCCGGGAAAGGGCAAGGTTAACTGGATGGTAACTGTAAAACGCGGCGACAGGTAAGGAAATCTGCGGGTCCCGATGTTCCAATGTGGGAGCGATCCTGCTGCGGTGTCAGGCCAGCGCACCAAGGTCCAAGGCATCGAGCAGGCCCCCCCGCGCCGCGCGTACTGTGATGGCGAGCGATTCGCGGCCGAGGTCGGCCGGATCGATCTGTTCGGGCCAGAGCCGGGCGATCGTGGCCTCGATCCGTTCGGCCTTTGCCTCGTCCAGCAGGAAGCGCGGATCGACCGTGGCGGGATCGGCCACCACGCGCAGCCGCAGGCAGGCGGGACCGCCGCCGTTGGCCATCGATTGCCGCACATCCACCGGCAGCACGCGGCGGATCGGGCCGTTGCCGGCCAGCATCCCGTCCAGCCAGCCCCGCACGGCGGGATTTTCCCAGGCTTCCAGCGGGATCACCAGGCCCATGTCGCCATCGGGCAGCGTCAGCAACTGCGCGTTGAACAGATAGCTGCGGATCGCCTCGGCCAGGCTCACCGCGGCGGCGGGCACGATCACGATCTCCGCCTCGGGCAGCTTGTCGCGGATCGCGGCATAGGCGCCCTCGGGGTCGGCGAAGGCCTGTTCGTGGGTGAACAGCACGCGTTCGTTGGCGACGGCGACCACGTCGTTGTGGAAGGCGCCGGCGGCGATCGCCTCGGGCGCCTGTTCGATGAACAGCGCGCGTTCGGGATCGAGGCCGTGCAGCCGCGCGACGGCGCGGCTCGCCTGTTCGTGCTGGCGCGCCGGAAACGCGCCGCCGGTGCGGCCATAGACGAAGATCTCGATGCCCGGCGCGTCGTGCCGCGCGGCCATGCGCATGTGGTTGGCCGCGCCTTCATCGCCGAAGCACGGCGGAACCGCGCCATGGAGCGCGAAGTGCGCCGTGTCGGCAAAGGCGAGCGCGAGCTGGCGGGCGGTGTCCGGCCATTCCTGCGAGCGGTGGAGCATCGTCACGAGGTTGGCGGGGGTCAGGTGGCAGCGGCCGTCGGCGGTATCGGGGCCGGGGCTGACCGTGGCGGCGTTGGCGGTCCACATCGACGAGGCCGACCAGGCCGCCGCGCGCAGCCGGCGCTGCACCGGATCGCCTTCGTCGATCGCGGTCAGGCCCATGGCCTCCACCAGCGTGGAATTGGGCCGGGGCAGCGGCGCGAAAAAGCCCTGCGCCAGCCCCAGCGCCAGGTTGTGCCGCATCTTGGCCACGCCCTGCAGCGCGGCGGCGCGCGGATAGGAGACATCGCCGGCGTGGCTGGCCGAGGCGAGGTTGCCGAGGCTCAGCCCCGCGTAGTTGTGGCTCGGGCCGACGATGCCGTCGAAGTTGATTTCCACCAGTTTCACAGGAGACTCCGTCCGGTTCGCGCGGCCTTAGCGTTCCACATGCCAGATCATGTCGCCCTCGCGCACGTCCAGCGCGGCGGCGGCCATGGGATCGAGCGTCACCCCGTCACCATCCTCCCCGATTTCCGCGAAGGTGCAACGGAAGGTGGAAAGGTGGCCGGTGGCGGCGAGCGCCTTCTTCGGATTGTCGGGCGGGCAGACCCGCGCCACGTTCACATGGCGCGCCTCGGCGATCGATTTCACCCGGTCGGTGCGCGCGGTCATCGTCGGGCCGCCATCGAAGATGTCGAAATAGCCTTCGTTGGCAAAGCCTTCGCCTTCCAGCATGCGCATCGCGGCGCGGCCCGAAGGGTGGGGCAGGCCGATCGCGCTGCGCGCCGAATCGGGCAGCATCGCGATATAGACCGGGTGCTTGGGCATCAGATCGGCGATGAACTGGTTGCCGTTGATGGCGTTGAAATAGTCCGCTTCCTGGAAGCTCATGCCGAAGAAGCGCCCGGCCACGCCATCCCAGAACGGCGATCCGCCGCGTTCGTCGATGATGCCGCGCAATTCGGCCAGGATGCGGTCGGAAAAGCGCGCGCGGTGCATGGCGATGAACAGGTAGCGGCTGCGCGCCAGCAACATGCCGAGGCCGCCGGCGCGCTCGGACGGGTGCAGGAACAGCCCGCCGACCTCGCTCGACCCTTCGAGATCGGTGACGAGGTTGAGCATTTCGGCGCGGAAGGTGCGGCCTAGTTCCTTGGAATGCTGGGTCAGCGTGGCCATGCGATAGGAATAGAACGGCCACTGCAGACCGACGCGCGTGAAGAGCTGCGCGGTGCCGCGCACTTCGCCGGTCTCGATGTCCTCCAGCACCAGCACGAACAGCTCGTCGCCGCCCGTTTCCTCGGTGCCATAGGCTTCGGCCGAGCGGTCGAGCTTGGCCTGCAGCGCCTTGCGGTCGGGCGGCAGGTTGGTGAAGCCGCCACCGGTCAGCTTGGCCATCTCGTACAAGTGCTGGAGGTCCTGCGCGCCGGCGGCGCGGATACGGTGCGTCATGACGGTCAGTTGCCTCCGGAAAGCCGGTGAAGGACCAGCGCGGACAAGGCCGCGCGTTCCGCCAGCGAGGATACGATCAGGAATTCGTCGGGCGAATGGATCGCGCCGCCGCGCACACCCATCGTGTCCACCACGGGCACGCCCAGCGCGGCGATGTTGTTGCCATCGCAGACCCCGCCCGAACTCTCCCAGCGGATTGGTTGCCCCAGCGCCGCGCCGCAATCGCGGACCAGCCCGAACAGCGCCTCGGCCGGGGGATCGAGCGGCTTGGGCGGGCGCGAGAGGCCGCCGTGGAGGTGGATGGAGACTTCATGCTCGCGCTCGATCTCGGCGATCAGGCCGCGCAGCGCCACGGCGAAGCGATCGGCATCGGTCACCGCGCGCGGGCGAATGTTGAAGCGCAGCACCGCGTGATCGGGCACCACGTTGTTGGCCGAACCGCCGTCGATCCGCGCGGGATTGACCGAAAGCGTGGCCGTTTCCATGTGCTTGAGCCGCAAGGCGAGATCGGCGGCTGCGACGATCGCGTTGCGCCCGTCCTGCGGATTGCGCCCGGCGTGGGCGGAGCGGCCGGTGACGATCAGCGAAAAGTTGCCGCTGCCCGCGCGCGCGCCGGCCAGCGTGCCATCGGGCAGGGCGGACGGTTCATAGGTCAGCGCCGCCGCCTTGCCGTGCGCCAGTTCCGCGATGAGCGCGGCGGAGGCGAGGCTGCCGGTCTCCTCGTCCGAATTGATCATCACATCGTAGCCGACGTTGCCGGCCGCCACGCTGGTTTCGAACGCGGCGAGCGCGGCCAGGATCACCGCGATGCCGCCTTTCATGTCGGCGACGCCAGGGCCGTTCAGCGTCTCGTCATCCAGCCAGCGCTGCTGCTGGAAGGCGTGGGTGGCCGGAAACACGGTGTCCATGTGCCCGGTCAGCAGATAGCGCCGCGCGGCCTGTGGACGGACCGAGAGTACGAAATGCGCGCCGTGGCCCACTTCCTCCTCGCGCCCATCCGCCGCGATGGCGGTCACGCGCGCAGGTTCAACCTTGCGGATTTCTCCCGGCAGATCGGAAAAGGCATCGGCCAGCAGGTCCCACTGCCGCGCCAGACCATCCAGATTGCGCGTGCCGGTGTTGACCGCGCTCCATGCCTGTACCTGCGAAAGCATGGCGCCGGCATTGAAGCGGCCGACAAGATCGCGTTCTGTCGCTGAAAGCTGTTGCATATGTAACCGGTGTAGCCGCTGCCGCGGGCGGGGTGAACCCCCGTTGGCAGAGGACCGTGCCGGTTACAATGGGCGCCGCGTGTGGCGGCCTGTTGCCGCCAGTCTGCCCCCTCTAGGCTCTGCGACCGGTGAACAGCTGGAACAGACCCACGACGATCGCCACCACCAGCACCAGGTGGATCAGGCCGGCCGTGATCTTGAACACGAATACGCCCAGCAGCCACAGAACGAGCAGCACGACGGCGATGGTCATCAGCATGGTTGGCATCCTTTTTCGGGTGCTGCCGGGTCGTCTGCTGAGAGCCGCCCGGCGCTTTCCTGTTTCGATGCCCATCTACGCCGAAGCGCCGCTTTGGTTCCTGGTTACGTAACGTTCAGGCGCCCGCCTTGACCGCGAAGGACCACGCCGTTTCGGCGAGCGGCGTGACCCGTTCCGACATCTGCCGGGCATGGGCGCTGGAAGCGGTGCCATCGATCACGCGCTTCTTGATGCCCTGGATGATCCCGGCCAGGCGGAAGAAGTTGTAGGCGAAGTACCAGTTCAGATCGGGCACGCCATCGCGCCCGGTGGCAGCGCAATAGCGTTCGACGATCTCCTCGAGTTCGGGAATGCCCAGCGCCTTGCGATCAAGGTCCATCACGCCCGACCGGCCGCCGTTCTCGGTCACCCAGGCCAGTGCGACATAGGTGAAATCGGCCAGTGGATCGCCCAGCGTGGACAGTTCCCAGTCCAGCACGGCGGCGACGCGGGCCTCGGTGGGCGCGAAGATCATGTTGTCGATGCGGTAATCGCCGTGGACCACCGAGGTGCGCGTCTGTTCGGGCAGCGTGGCGGGGAGCCACGCGATCAGCCGCTCCATCACGTCCATGTGTTCGGTTTCGGCCAGCTTGTACTGCTTGGTCCAGCGATCGACCTGCCGGCCGAAGTAGTTGCCGGGCTTGCCGAAATCCGAAAGCCCCGCCGCCTCGATGTCCGCGCTGTGCAGCGCCGCCAGTGTGTCGATCATGGCGTGGTAGGTCTGGCGGCGGAAATCGGGCGTGGCGCCGGGCATGGCGCCATCCCAGATCGTGCGGCCTTCGACCATGCCCATGACGTAGAACATCGATCCGACCACCGAATCGTCGGTGCACAGGCCATATTGCGGCGCCACAGGAAAGCCCGTCTTCGCCAGCCCGGCCTGGACGCGGTGTTCGCGATCGACCGCGTGCGCGGAGGGCAGCAGCTTGCCGAACGGCTTGCGCCGCAGCACGTAGCTGCCCGAAGGCGCGTCGATGCGGTAGGTCGGGTTGGATTGCCCGCCCTTGAACTTGCGCACCGTCAGCGGCCCCCGGAAGCCCGCCACGTTGGCCGCGAACCATTCGGTCAGGCGCGCTTCGTCGAGCCGGTCGGCCCCTTCGGGCACGACCGTTCCGGTAAAGGCGGCCTGGGCGTCGATCGGGGCCGGTTCGCTCATTGGTCGAACACGATCACCGAACGGGCGGAATGGCCCTGCTTCATCTTCTCGAAGCCTTCGTTGATCCCTTCCAGCGGAATGCGCTCGGCGATGATCGTGTCGAGATCGAGCAGGCCGCGCATGTAGAAATCGACCAGCCGCGGCAGGTCCACCGGGAAGCGGTTCATGCCCATGATCGCGCCTTGCAGCTTCTTGCCCGAAAGCAGGTCCATCGCCGGCAGGGCGACCGCGTGGTTCAGCGGCATCATGCCCAGGATCGTGGCGGTGCCACCCCGGCGCAGCGACTTGACCGCGAGTTCGCCCGAAGCCGGCCGCCCCACCGCCTCGATCGCGTGATCGACGCCGCCCTTGGTCAGTTCGAGGATCTGCTTGGCCGCATCGGGGGCCAGCGCATCGACCACGTCGGTCGCGCCCAGCTTCTTCGCCAGTTCGCGCTTTTCCGGCATCGGATCGGCGGCGATGATCCGCCCCGCGCCGGCGATCTTCGCGGCGTTGACGGTGGCAAGGCCCACGCCGCCGCAGCCGACCACGGCCACGGTTTCGCCCGGCGTCACCTTGCAGGCGTTGAACACCGCGCCGGCGCCGGTGGTCACCGCGCAGCCGATCACCGCCGCGCGATCGAGCGGCATCTCCGGATTGATCGCGACGCAGGCATGTTCGTGCACCAGCATCATTTCCGCGAAGGCGGACAGGTTGAGCATCTGGTTGACCGCGCTGCCGTCGCTGGCCCGCGTCAGGCGCGGCGCTTCGCCGGCGCCCCGCCGCGTGTCGCCGCCCAGGCACAGCGCCATGCGGCCGGTCACGCAGAATTCGCAGTGCCCGCAGAAGGCGGACAGGCAGGTGACGACCGCGTCGCCCTTCTTCACGGTGCGGACTTCGCTGCCCACCGCTTCGACGATGCCGGCCGCTTCATGGCCCGGCACGGCGGGCAGCGGGTGGGGATAGGTGCCTTCGATGAAATGGAGGTCCGAATGGCACAGGCCGCAGGCCGCCGTGCGGATCAGCACCTCATGCGGGCCGGGCTTGGCAATGGCGAGCCGGTCGATTTCCAGCGGCTGGCCGGGCTTTTCGAGAATGGCGGCTTTCATGTGTGCTTTTCCTTTGTGGTCCCCATCGGGACGGAGCAGGGCGAGCGTTAGCGGCGGAGTGCCCGACCGGCCCACCCCCAACCCCTCCCGCGTGCGGGAGGGGGGAGTTGGCGCCAGAGAGGCCTAGCGCGCCACGCCCAGATCGCCCGAGCTGAAGCCGCGATCGCCCTGCGGGCCTTCCGCGTGGCGGGCGAACTCGATGCGCGCGATGGCGCGGTTGTGGACTTCGTCGGGCCCGTCCGCCAGCCGCAGCGTGCGCATGTGGGCATAGCTTTCGGCCAGGCCGAAGTCTTCGGACACGCCGCCGCCGCCGTGCGCCTGGATCGCGTCGTCGATGATGCGCAGCGCCATGTTGGGGGCCTGCACCTTGATCATCGCGATTTCCAGCGCGGCCGCCTTGTTGCCCACCTTGTCCATCATGTCTGCCGCTTTCAGGCAGAGCAGGCGGGTCATGTCGATGTCGATGCGGGCCTGCGCGATGCGCTGTTCCCAGATCGAATGTTCGGACACGCGCTTGCCGAAGGCGACGCGCGATTGCAGGCGCTTGGCCATCTTGGCGATGGCTTCTTCCGCCACGCCGATCGTGCGCATGCAGTGGTGGATGCGGCCCGGCCCGAGGCGGCCTTGCGCGATTTCGAAGCCGCGCCCTTCGCCCAGCAGGATGTTCGACGCCGGGATGCGCACGTTGTCGAGCCGGATTTCCATGTGGCCGTGCGGCGCGTCGTCATAGCCGAACACCGGCAGGAAGCGCTCGATCGTCACGCCCGGCGCATCCAGCGGCATCAGCACCATCGACTGTTGCTGGTGGCGCTTCGCCTCGAAATCGGTCTTGCCCATGACGATGGCGATCTTGCAGCGCGGATCGCCCGCGCCCGAGGACCACCACTTGCGCCCGTTGATGACGTATTCATCGCCTTCGCGGCGGATCGAGGTTTCGATGTTGGTGGCGTCGGACGAGGCGACCTGCGGTTCGGTCATCAGGAAGGCGGAACGGATTTCGCCGTTCATCAGCGGCTTGAGCCATTCGTCCTTCTGGTCGCGCGTGCCGTAGCGGTGCAGCACTTCCATGTTGCCGGTATCGGGCGCGGAGCAGTTGAAGGTTTCGCTGGCCCAGCCCACGCGGCCCATTTCCTCGGCGCAGAGCGCGTATTCGAGGTTGGTAAGGCCGGGGCCTTCGAAGGCGAAGCTGTCGTCCACATGGGCACGGCCGGACTGCGGCGGCATGAACAGGTTCCAGATGCCCTGCGCCTTGGCGCGGGCCTTCTCCTCTTCAAGGACCTGGATCACTTTCCAGCGTTCGCCGCTGTTCTTCTCGGCCTTGAATTCGGCATTGCGCGGGCGGACACGGTCCTCGATGAACTGGCGTACGCGGTCACGCCAATAGACCTGGCGTTCTGTGGGGTCGAAATCCATCTGTCCTCTCCTTGCGTCCGGGAAGAATTCACCGGGCATCGGGCGAATTCAAGCGAAAACTAACTGTGCGGTTAAAGCGGGCCTTGATCCGGAGCAAAACCGGTCCCGGGGGCTTCAGACCCCGGCGTCAGGGGTGCAGCCCTCCCGCGTCGGGATCGCTGTGCGCCAGCTTGTCGAGCAGGGCGAGCCGCGCTTCGTGGGCGGCGCGATCGATCGGAAACCGGCGCGCGATCAGGGCGGTGGCCACGGCGAGAAGGGCGGTGCAGACGGCATAGGCCAGGCTCAGCCGGTCTATCACCGTCGCGGGCACCGCGTCCGGTCGCGCGTTGGGCTGCAACTGCGCATAGCTGAGCAGCAGCCCGGCGGCGAAGATGCCCAGCCCGGTGGCGCACTTGGACGCAAGGAACGCCCCGGCCGACAGCGTGCCTTCCGACCGGCGCCCGGTCTGTTCCTCCGACGCTTCCACCACGTCGGCCACCATCGACCACAGCGCGATCGACGAGGTCACGGTGAAGGTGTTGGCCAGCAGCGTGCAGACGAACATCGCCACCAGCGCCGGCGTGCTGCCGTCCGCCGCCCAGAGATCGCCATAGCGCAGCAGCAGCGGGCCGACCCAGAACAGCATGCCCAGCGGCGCGGTGGCCGCCACCGCGCCCGCCTTGCCCCAGCGCCGCTGTGCCGGCCCGGCGAGCAGCGAGGCGCCGATGACGCTGCCGAACAGCACGACCGGAAATATCTGCAAGGCCGTGGGCGTGAAGCGCCAGACGTAGAGGTACAGGTAGTTCGACAGCGCGAAGGTGATGCCCTGGCTGGTCATGGCGCAGGCGATGCCCGCCATCACCACCAGGCAGGCGGGGTGCGAGAAGCTTTCGCGGATTTCGCCCAGCGAACCGAGCAGTCCCTTGCCGGATGAGGCCTGTTGCGGCGGCCAGCCGGCGATGGTGCGGTGGAGGCCGATCGCCGAGCCGAGCACGCAACCCGCCATCAGGATCGCGCCGGCGATGCCGAACGCGCGATAGCCTTCGCGCGCCAGCATCGCGTTGGGCAGGAACACGCCATAGGCCAGCAGCAGCATCAGCAGCCCGCCGCCCCAGGCGAACACGAAGCGGAAGCGGGTGAGGCGGGTGCGCTCGTCGTAATCGCGGCTGATTTCGGCCACCAGCGCGGCCGAGGGCACCTCGCAGGCCGCGACCAGCCCGCGCACGAGAATGGCCGAGACCAGCAGCGTGGCGAAGCTGGGCGCGCCGGTGGGCGACCACAGCAGCACCCACGCGATCCCCAGCGGGATCGGGGCAAGGTAGAGGAACGGCAGGCGGCGGCCGAAACGCGTGCGCGTGCGATCGCTGACATGGCCGACCAGCGGATCGACGAGCCCGTCGAACACCAGCGCGATCAGCAGCGCCAGGCTGACGAGCCGGGCGTCCATGCCCAGCACCTGGTTGTAAAACAGCAGCAGGAACGTGGAAAAGCCGTTGTCCTTGATCCCGTAGGCCACGCTGCCAAGCCCGGCAAACGCCGCGGTCCGCGTCGGAACGCGGCCTTCTATCGGGATCACGCCGGCTGCCCGGCGTCTGCCATCTGCTGCAGGGCGTCGAACATCCCCGGCATGGTGGGATCCCAGCTGTGGCGCGGGCCGATGGTGATGCCGCCATCGACGATCAGCGAGGTGCCGGTGACGAAGCCGGCCGCGTCGCTGGCCAGGAACAGCACGGCGTCCGCGATGTCGTCCGGCTGGCCGCCGCGCGCCACCGGCTGTGCGCTTTGCGACATCATCGCGATCGCGCCCTTGGCCTGTGCTTCCAGTTCGGCCGGCATTTCCAGCGAACGGGTGAAGATGTTGGTGTTGATGAAGCCCGGCTGCACCGCGTTGACGCGGATCTGGTGTTTGGCGAGGTCCGCCGCCGCGCACTTGGTCAGGTGCAGCACCCCGGCCTTGGCGACGGCATAGGCGGTGGGCGAATAGCCCGGCCCGACCGCCGCGACCGAGGAAGTGTTGACGATCGCCGCGCCCGGGCGGCCGATCATGTGCGGGACGGCATAGCGGATGCCGAACGCCACCGACCGCAGCAGCAGGTCCATCGTGCGGTCCCAGCCGGCCGGCTCGATCTCGTCGATCGTGGCGCGATCGCCGCCCGCGCCGGCATTGTTGAATACCACGTCGATTCCGCCGGTTTCGGCGGCGGCGCGGTCCATCAGCGCCTTGATGTCCTCGGTCCGGGTCACGTCGCACCGCGCGGTGGCGATGCTGCCGTTGGTGGTGGCCGCCAGCGCGGCAAGGCCCTGTTCGTCGATGTCCGCCGCATAGACGCGCGCGCCTTCCGCGGCGAACTTGAGCGCGGTGGCGCGGCCGATTCCCGAGGCGGCACCCGTTACGACAACGGTCTTTCCTTCGAAGCGCATGGTTCTCTCCCGGCCCGGTCGGGCCTGTGTTCTGGACCGTGTTCCGGTCTGTCTGTTTGGCCGGGAGCTTAGGCGCGAATGGGTCTTCGTCAATGCCTTGGCGCTTGACGCTACGGCATCCTTGCATCGCGCAAACCCTTGGAAATCCGCGCTTGCGCAAGCGCAGCGACTCGCCTTAACCTTGCGATTAAGAGAGGAGCCCGAACATGTCTGATCTCGACAGTTTCCGACAGGAAATCCGTGCGTGGCTGGAAGCCAACTGCCCGCCGGAAATGCGCGAGCCCGTGCGCGACGAAGGGGACATATGCTGGGGCGGGCGGCGCTTCCAGTTCAAGAACGCGGCCCAGAAGACCTGGCTCGAACGCTGCGTGGCCAAGGGCTATACCGTGCCCGATTGGCCCAAGGCCTATGGCGGCGCGGGCCTGTCGCCGGCCGAAGCCAAGATCTGGCGCGAGGAGTGCGCCCGCATCGGCGCCCGGCCGCCGCTATCGAGCTTCGGCATCTGGATGCTGGGGCCGGCGCTGCTGAAGTTCGGCACCGAGGAGCAGAAGGTTCACTACCTGGGCCAGATCGCGCGTGGCGAAATCCGCTGGTGCCAGGGCTATTCCGAGCCCGGATCGGGCTCCGACCTCGTCTCGCTCCAGACCTTTGGCGAAGATAAGGGCGACCACTGGGTGGTCAACGGCCAGAAGATCTGGACCTCCTATGCCGACAAGGCCGACTGGATCTTCTGCCTCGTCCGCACGGACAAGACCAACAAATACCAGGGCATTTCCTTCCTGCTGTTCGACATGGAGAGCCCCGGCGTCACCACCAAGCCGATCAAGCTGATTTCGGGCAGTTCGCCGTTCTGCGAGACGTTCTTCGACAACGTGCAGGTGCCCAAGGCGCAGATCGTCGGCCAGCTCAACCGCGGCTGGGACGTGGCGAAATACCTGCTGGGCCACGAGCGCGAGATGATCTCCGGCGCGGGCGGCAGCGACCGGCTGACCACGATCGGCGCGGTGATCGCGCGGAACGGGCTGGAAGACCCGATTCTGCGCGCCGAACTGGCGCAGTTCGATGTCGATGCGCTGGCCTATACCGCGATGGGCGAGAAGTTCCTCGACGAGATCAAGGTGGGCAAGGCGCATCCGGCGCAGCCCAACATGATGAAGTATGCCGGGACCGAGCTGAACAAGCGCCGGCACGAACTGCTGATGGCCGCCGGCGGCAGCACCGCGCTGGAATGGGAAAGCGAAGCGACCAGCGGCGGCACGCCCGCGCGATCGTGGCTGCGGACCAAGGCGAACTCGATCGAGGGCGGCACCAGCGAGGTGATGCTCAACGTGATCGCCAAGCGCATCCTGGATCTTCCGGGGGCCTGACGCTTCGATCCCCCCTCCCGCTTGCGGGAGGGGCCGGGGGTGGGCCGAACGAGGCGCCCCCCAAGCCATGCCCACCCCTGACCCCTCCCGCAAGCGGGAGGGGAAACGGAGCAAACGACATGCCGCTCTACCATACCGAAGATCAGGCGATGCTCGCCGAAACCGTCATCGGCTTCATGGCCGACGAAGGCGGGATCAAGCAGCAGCTGCGCCACTGGCGCGACATCAACTGCCCGGACGGGTTCGGCCATGCGCTGTGGAAGCAGTTCGCCGAGCTGGGCCTGACCGGCATCCTCGCCGCCGAAGCCGATGGCGGGCTGGCGATGGGGCATGTCGAGGCTGGCATCGTGCTCACCGAAATCGGGCGCAACCTCAGCCCTTCGCCGTTCCTGACCACGGCGGTTATGGGCGTGACCGCGCTATCCGCCGGATCGGACGAGCTGCGCGGCCGCTGGCTGCCCGGCGTTATCGCGGGCGAGACGGTGCTGGCCATGGCGATCGACGAAGGTCCCAAGCACCGCCCCGAACGCATCGCCTGCCGCGCCGAGAAGGCGGGCAATGGCTTCCGCCTTTCGGGCCGCAAGGACTTCGTGGTCCACGGCGCCTCGGCCGATGCCCTGATCGTGGCCGCGCGCACCGCGGGCAGCGACGGCGACGCCGATGGTGTCACCCTGTTCGCGGTCCCCAAGGATGCCGCGGGCGTGCGGCATGACGTGGTGCGGCTGGTCGACAGCGCCATGGCCAGCCACGTCACGTTCGACAACGTGGAGCTGGATGGCGATTGCGTGATCGGCGAGGTCGATGGCGGCCGCGCGCTGCTGAACCGGGTGCTCGATGCCGGCCGCGTCGGCGCGGCGGCGGAGCAGATCGGCGTCGCTTCCGGCGCGTTCGACATCACCACCGCCTATCTCAAGACGCGCAAGCAGTTCGGCCAGCTGATCGGGGAGTTCCAGGCGCTGCAGCACCGCGCCGCGCATCTCTATTCGGAAATCGAGATTGCCGAGGCCGCGGTGATCAAGGCGCAGCAACTGCTCGATGCCGGCTCCGACAAGGCGGAGCTGATGGTGGCCGTGGCCAAGGCCAAGGCGGGCAAGGTCTGCAACCTGGCGGTGCGCGAAGGCGTGCAGATGCACGGCGGCGTGGGCATGACCGACGAGTTCGACATCGGCCTCTACATGAAGCGTGACCGCGCGCTGTCCGAATTCACCGGCGATCCGTTCTACCATGCCGAGCGCGTGGCGAAGCTGAGCGGATATTGACCCTGATTGCCCTTCCCGTGCGGAAGGAAAGCGAAAGGCACTGACATGGATTTCAGCAAGCTGTTCAGCCTTGAAGGCCGCGTGGCGGTGATTACCGGCGGATCGCGCGGGATCGGCCGGATGCTGGCCGAGGGGTTCCTCGCCGCCGGCTGCGCGAAGGTCTACATCACCGCGCGCAAGGCGGCGGTGGTAGAGGAAACCGCGCGCGAACTGGGTGATCGCGTGATCGCGCTGCCGGGCGACATTTCCACGCTCGCCGGGATCGAGGCGCTGGCCGAGGATCTGGCGAAGCTGGAGCCCAAGATCGACATCCTGGTCAACAACGCCGGCGTGGCGTGGGGCGCGGACTTCGAGGACTTCCCCGAAGGCGGCTGGGACAAGGTGATGAACCTCAACGTCAAGACGCCGTTCTTCCTCACGCAGAAGCTGCACGGTCTGCTCAAGGCGGCCGCGTCGGCGGGGCAACCGGCCAAGGTCATCAACATCGCCTCGATCGACGGGATGCGGGTCAACCCGTGGGAAACCTACAGCTACCAGGCGTCCAAGGCGGCGGTGATCCACCTGACCCGGCGCATGGCGGCGCGGCTGATCAAGGACAACATCGTCGTCACCTGCATCGCGCCCGGCGCCTACCCTTCGGAAATGAACAAGGTGGCGGCGCGCAAGCCGGAGGAATCGGCACGCGGCATCCCGTCGGGGCGGATCGGTGGCGTCGAGGATATCGCCGGCGGTGCGATCTACCTGGCCAGCCGCGCGGGCGACTATGTCGTCGGCACGACGATCCCGATCGACGGCGGCATCGTCAACGCCTGGATCCCGAGCGACTTCGTCGATCCTTCGGGGCATTGAGCCGGCCTTCGGGGCACTGAGGCCGATCGCCGGCAGGTTGCCCGCCTGCCGGCGCGCCCGTTCTATCCCCGCGTCAGTTCGCGGACGAAGCCAATCAGCCCGGTCTGGCGCGCGCGCTTCATGCGTTCGGCGGCGAGGATCTGCTTCACCTTGTCGAAGCAGCTCTGGATGTCATCGTTGACCACGACATAGTCGTAGCCGTCCCAGTGGCTGATTTCGGCCTGCGCGCGCGCCATGCGGCTGGCGATCACTTCGGCGCTGTCGGTGCCGCGCCCGGTCAGGCGGCGGTGCAGCTCGTCCAGGCTGGGCGGCAGGATGAACACGCGCACCACATCGGTTTCCGCCTTCTGGTAAAGCTGCTGCGTGCCCTGCCAGTCGATGTCGAACAGGAAATCGCGCCCTTCCTTCAGGCCCGCGCGGATCTGCGCCTTGGGCGTGCCATAGCTGTTGCCGAAGACATGCGCCCATTCGTAGAACGCGCTTTCCTCCACCATGCGGTCGAATTCCGCCTGGCTGACGAAGTAGTAGTCCTTGCCGTCGACCTCGCCCGGCCGCATCGGGCGGGTGGTGACCGACACCGACATCGCGATCTCGTCGTCCTCGTCCAGCAGCTTGCGCGCGATCGTCGTCTTGCCCGCGCCCGATGGCGATGACAGGATGAACATCAGCCCCCTGCGATGGAGCGTATCCGTGGTATGCGTGGTGTTATCGGCCATGCGTGCTAGTGGCGCATGGACAAGGCGGTGGTCAAGGCCGTGGTCAGGGTCGTTACTGGGCGGCGAGCCGCCGGCGGGAGCAAGGGATGGACATTCAGAGGCTCGATCACGTGCAACTGGCCATGCCACCGGGCGGAGAGGACCGCGCGCGGGCGTTCTACCGCGACGTGCTGGGCATTCGTGAAGTGCCCAAGCCGCCGCATCTGGCGAAGCTGGGCGGCTGCTGGTTCGAACGCGATGCCGTCAAGGTCCACCTCGGTGTCGATCCCGACTTCCGCCCGGTGCATAAAGCCCACGTCGCGTTCATCGTGGCGCATCTTGGCGATCTGGTGCGGAAGCTGGAACATGCCGGCTGCTACGTGATCCGCGACGAGGCGTCGCGCGATGGCTACCAGCACGCCTATGTCGACGACCCGTTCGGCAACCGGCTGGAACTGATGGAGCTTTCGGCCCGGCTTCGCTGACGGCTGCAGGCGGACCGCCGGGCTATTCCTTCTCGCCCTTTTTCGCCTTCGCATCCACGGCCGCCTCGCCTTCCGCCTTCGCGGATTTGCCGTGCCGGCGATCGTACAGCGTCTTGGCCAGCAGGCCGCCGCCGACCATGATCGCGCCCGGTACCGACCGGGTGGCCACGCGGGCCAGCGCGGTGCCGATCAGCGTTTCGCCCATGGTGCGGCCGCGGATGATCTTCTTCGCCTTGGCCGCGCCGGTGCGGTTGCCCAGCAGCCCGCGCTCCACGCCGCGCCGCAGCAGGGCGCCGCCGGCGCGCAGCGCGATGTCGGCCAGGATCAGGTTGGTCATCGCGTTGGTGCTGGGGCCCGGGATGCTTGGGCCGGGGATGCTGGGGCCACTCCCTGCTTCATCGGCCGCCTTCCCGACAGGCGCGGTGCCGCCTTTCCCGGTGATCCGGCCGGGTTTGATTTTTGCCAGCTTGTCCCTGATCGTCATGCCTTGCCCTTCGGTATTCCCGCCGGGGCCGACATCCTGCGGCAGGCCCCGCCGCTATTTCTTGCGGCCGAAATCCACCGTCACCACGTTGGACCCGTCCTCGTTGCGTTCAACGGCCGGGTGCTCCGCCTGTTCCGGCGAATCGTTCTCGGCGCTTTCGTGCGGTTCGTCGTCGCTGTCGGCGATCGCCTGGAACTGCAGGCCGAAATCCACCGCCGGATCGACGAAGGCGGTGATCGCGCTGAACGGAATATCCAGCATGGCGGGCACCTGGTTGAAGCTGAGCCCCACGCTGAACCGGTCGCTCTCCACCTTCAGATCCCAGAACTTGTTCTGGAGCACGATCGTCATCTCGTCGGGGAAGCGCTCTTTCAGGCGCGCCGGGATCGAGACGCCGGGCGCCTGGGTCTTGAAGGTGATATAGAAATGGTGGTTGCCGGGCAGCGAGCCGCCAGAGGCTTCCACTTCGCCCAGCACGCGGCCGACGACGGCGCGCAGGGCCTCCTGCACGATCTCGTCATAGGGGATCAGGCTGTCGGGCGTATCGTTCATCGTCGCCACAACTGGCCTTGGCCGCCCGCGCGGTCAAGAGGGCATGTCTCCACATGGCCTTGTTGCGCGCAAAGATTGATTCTCGTTCGCACCCGCCTATAGGCGGCGCAGTTGAGTCCGCCTCGGATACGCAGGCCCAGACAGCACAGGACCAAACCATGCAGCAGTCCCGTACCGGATCGGTCGCGCGCAAGACGGCGGAAACCGACATCGCGGTCTCGGTCAACCTCGACGGCACGGGCGCCTATGACGTGTCCACCGGCATCGGCTTTCTCGATCACATGGTCGAACAGTTTTCGCGCCATTCGCTGATCGACGTGACGATGCGCGTGGTGGGCGACCTGCACGTGGACCAGCACCACACCACCGAGGACAGCGCTATCGCGCTGGGCCAGGCGATCACCCAGGCGCTGGGCGACAAGAAGGGCATCGCCCGCTACGGCACCGCCTATTCGCCGATGGACGAGGCGCTGTGCCGCGTCGCGCTCGATATTTCGGGCCGCCCGGTGCTGGTGTGGAAGGCCGCGTTCACCCAGCCGCGCCTGGGCGAGATGGACACCGAGCTGTTCGAGCACTGGTTCCAGTCGGTGAGCCAGGCGGCCGGCATCACCCTGCACATCGAATCGCTTTACGGATCGAACAACCACCACATCATCGAAGGCATCTACAAGGGCTTTGCCCGCGCCATGCGGCAGGCGGTGGAAATCGATCCGCGCAAGGGCGATGCGGTGCCGTCCACCAAGGGCATCCTCGGTGGCTGAAGTGCTCGCGCTGGTCGATTACGGCGCCGGCAACCTGCGGTCGGTGGCCAATGCGCTGAAGGCGGCGGGGGCGGAAGGCGTCGCGGTGACCGCCGATCCTGACGTGGTGCGCGCGGCCGATCGCATCGTCCTGCCCGGCGTGGGCGCGTTCAAGGCCTGCATCGATGCGCTGGAAGCGGTGCCGGGGCTGGTCGCGGCGATGCGCGAGCGCGTGCTGGTGGGCGGCGCGCCGTTCCTGGGCATCTGCGTGGGCATGCAACTGCTGGCCGACCGTGGCGTGGAACATGGCGTGACGCCGGGGCTTGGCTGGATCGGCGGCGAGGTTCGCCTGATCGAGCCGATCGATCCCGCGATCAAGGTGCCGCACATGGGCTGGAACGACGTTGCCCCGGCGCACCATGCCGGCGCGCCGGCGGCGGGCCTGATCGAGCCGGGCGAGGCCTATTTCCTGCATTCGTACCACTTCGTGCCCGAAGCGGGCGCGGACGTGGCGGCGATGACCGACCACGGCGGCGGGATCGTCGCCGCCGTCGCGCGCGAGAATATCCTGGGGGTGCAGTTCCACCCCGAAAAGAGCCAGTCCTACGGGCTGGAGCTGCTGGCCCGTTTTCTGGAATGGAAGCCCTGACATGATCGTCTTTCCCGCCATCGACCTGAAAGCAGGGCAGGTCGTCCGCCTCGCCGAAGGCGATATGGACCGGGCGACCGTCTATGGCGACGACCCGGCGGCCCAGGCGCTGCTGTTCGCCGAAGCGGGCGCGATGCACCTGCATGTCGTCGATCTCGACGGTTCGTTCGCCGGCCGCGCGGAAAACCGCGAGGCAGTGGAAGGCATTCTCGAAGCCTTTCCCGGTCACGTCCAGCTGGGCGGCGGCATCCGCACGCGCGAAGCGGTGGCGGGCTGGTTCGACCTGGGCGTGAGCCGCGTGGTCATGGGCACCGCCGCGTTGAAAGACCCGGAATTCGTCAAGGACATGGCCAAGGAGTTCCCCGGCGGCATCGTGGTGGCGGTGGACGCGCGCGACGGCATGGTCGCGACCGAGGGCTGGGCCGATGTGTCCGACGTCTCGGTGGTCGATCTCGCCCGCCGGTTCGAGGACGCCGGCGTCGCCAGCCTGCTGTTCACCGACATCGGCCGCGACGGGCTGCTCAAGGGCGTGAACATCGAGGCGACGGTGGGCCTGGCCCGGCGCGTGGACATTCCCGTGATCGCCAGCGGCGGGGTGAAGGGGCTGGACGACATCCATGTCCTGACGCTCCACGCCGAGGACGGGATCGAGGGCGTGATCACCGGCCGCGCGCTTTATGACGGGCGGCTGGACCTGCGCGCGGCGCTGCAGATGGCGGCGAGGGGCTGATCGATGACTGTCCGCGTCCGCGTGATCCCCTGCCTCGATGTCCGCGACGGGCGCGTGGTCAAGGGCGTCAACTTCGTCGACCTGCGCGATGCGGGCGATCCGGTCGAGCAGGCGCGCGCCTATGACAAGGCCGGGGCGGACGAGCTGTGCTTCCTCGACATTTCGGCCAGCCACGAAGGGCGCGGCACGCTGCTCGACGTGGTCGCGCGCACGGCCGAGGTCTGCTTCATGCCGCTGACCGTGGGCGGGGGCGTGCGCAGCGCCGAGGACGCGCGCGCGCTGCTGCTGGCGGGGGCGGACAAGGTCGCGGTCAATTCCGCCGCCGTTGCCCGGCCCGAACTGGTGGCGGACATCGCCCAGCGCTTCGGCGCGCAATGCGTGGTCGGCTCGGTCGACGCGCGGCGGGTGGCGCCGGGGAAGTGGGAAATCTTCACCCACGGCGGCCGCAAGCCGACCGGGATCGACGCGCTGGACCATGCCGTGCGCCTGGCCGACCTGGGCGCGGGCGAACTGCTCGTCACCTCGATGGACGGGGATGGCACCCAGCAGGGCTATGACCTGGAACTGACGCGGACGATCGCCGATGCGGTCAGCGTGCCGGTGGTGGCGAGCGGCGGCGTGGGCGCGCTCGACCACCTGGTCGCCGGGGTGACCCAGGGCCACGCCAGCGCGGTGCTGGCGGCGTCGATCTTCCACTTCGGCACGCATTCCATCGCCGAGGCGCACGCCGCACTGCGGGCGGCGGGCCTTCCTGCGCGGGCCTGACCGGGATTCGGGCCTCTTGACCCGGAGGCCCGGCCGCTCCATCCCCCGCGCCATGGACCACGCCACCACTCTCGCGCGCCTGGAAGCGACCATCGCGGCGCGGCGCAACGCCGATCCCGCGACCAGCTATGTCGCCAAGCTCCACGCGCGCGGGCTGGGTAAGATCGCGCAGAAGGTGGGCGAGGAAGCGACCGAGACGGTGATCGCCGCGCTTTCGGGCAGCGCCGACGAGCTGACCGGCGAAGCGGCGGACCTGCTGTTCCACCTGCTCGTCCTGCTGGGCGCGCGGGACGTGCCGCTGGCCGCCGTGCTGGCGGAACTGGACCGGCGCGAAGGCGTTTCCGGCATCGCCGAAAAGGCCAGTCGGCCGACGGAGTAAGCGACCTCGAAAGACCCGCCATTCCGACAAGAAACGCCAAGAGGAGAGCCGGCCATGGCCGTTGACGCCACCCTGCCTTACGACGACCAGAACGTGTTCGCGAAGATCCTGCGGGGCGAGATCCCCGCGCGCAAGGTCTATGAGGACGAATGGGCGCTGGCGTTCCACGACATCAACCCGCAGGCGCCGCTGCACATCCTGGTCATCCCCAAGGGCGCCTATGTGAGCTGGGACGATTTCTCGGCCCAGGCGTCCGATGCAGAAATCGGCGGCTTCGTGCGCGCGGTGGGCACGGTGGCGCGCGAGGCGGGGGTGATCGAGCCGGGCTATCGCCTGCTCGCCAACGTCGGGCCGGACAGCCACCAGGAAGTGCCGCACCTGCACGTCCACGTCTTCGCGGGCCGTCCGCTGGGGCCGATGCTGGTGACGCGCTGAGCGAGCGAGGGCGTAGCGGCGGCGTTTTCGGGTTCTGTCCTTCGGTTCGCCTGATGCTTAACAAAGTTCGCCGCACGACCTTGCCCTTCGACTCGTCGCACGGCTAGAAACGGAACGCCCATGCTCCCGCCCGCGCCGCCTTCCGGCCGTTTCGACGGCGCCGTCCATCTTTTCCCGGTCCGCGTCTATTTCGAGGACACGGACCTTTCCGGCGTGGTCTATCATGCCAACTACCTGCGCTGGTTCGAACGCGCCCGTTCCGACATGCTGCGCTGCCTGGGCATCGACCAGCGCGGCGCGCATGACGCGGGCGAGGGCGCCTATGCCGTGACCGACCTGGCGATCCGCTATCTCCGGCCCGCCCGGCTGGACGATGCGGTGCTGGTGCGCAGCGAGGTTTCCGATATTTCCCCCGCGACTTGCCGGATCGTCCAGCGTGCGTTCAGGGAAGACGCGCTCTTGTCCCAAGCGACCGTGCGTGTCGCCTTCGTTGCGCCCACTGGCCGGCCCCGCCGCCAGCCGCGCGCGTGGGTCGATGCGTTCCACACTGTCCTCGTTGCTCCATCCGAAGCGACCTCATCCGAACAGGAAGGCCCGATTTCCGCATGATGCTCGAAGTTCTCGCCAGCGGCGCCGCCGGCGCGCCGACCCAGCTCAATCCGGTGGAGCTTTTCCTTCACGCCGACATCGTGGTGAAGGCGGTGATGGGTGGGCTGGTGCTCGCCAGCGTCTGGGTCTGGACGATCATCGTCGGCTTCCGGATCAAGATGGGCCGCGTCCAGCGCCAGTGCGACAAGTACGAGCGCGAGTTCTGGGACGCGCACGACATTGACGCGTTCCAGAAGGAGAACGGCAAGCGCGACGTGGCCTCCGCCCGCGTCGTCAACGCCGCGCTGGGCGAATGGCGCCGGTCCACCTCGGGCCGCACGATTGACCGCGAGGGCACGCGCCAGCGGCTCAGCCTTGCGCTGGAAGGCGCGGTGACGGCGGAAAGCGACGCGCTGGCCGGGCGGTTGAACTTCCTGGCCACGGTCGGCTCGGTGGCGCCGTTCGTGGGTCTGTTCGGCACCGTGTGGGGCGTGATGGACAGCTTCTTCAACATCGGCGCGCAGCAGAATTCGTCGCTGGCGGTGGTCGCGCCCGGCATTTCCGAAGCGCTGCTGGCCACCGCGATCGGCCTGTTCGCGGCGATTCCGGCGGTCGTCGCCTACAACCGCTTCTCGCACCGGGTGAACCGGTTCGAAGCGCGGCTGTTCCGCTTCGCCGATCGCTTCCAGGCGTCGCTGAGCCGCGAGCTGGAGCAATAGGCGATGGCGATGAACCTTTCGGCGGGCGGCGGCGGGCGGCGCGGCCGGCGCGGGCGGGGCCGGGGCGGCCCGATGTCCGAGATCAACGTTACCCCGCTGGTCGACGTGATGCTGGTGCTGCTGATCATCTTCATGGTGACCGCGCCGATGCTGACCGCTGGCGTGCCGATCGACCTGCCCGACAGCAAGGCCGAAGCGCTGAAGGAAGAGCAGGACGAAATCACCGTGTCGATGGATGCGGACGGGCGCATCTTCCTGGGCGATCAGGAACTGGCCCCCGGCGAACTGGGCGACCGGCTGATGACCATGCGCCCGGCCGAAGGCGTGGGCAAGCCGCCGCTGGTCACGCTGCGCGCCGACCGCGGGCTTGATTACGGCCGCGTGATGGCGGTGATGGGCGAACTGAACAACGCCGGGTTCAAGTCGATCTCGCTGGTCACCAACGGTTCAGCGGCCACGCCATAGGCGCTATCGACGATGCGCGATCCCTCCGCTCCGGGCCTCTCGAAGGAAGAAGGCGTCGCCCTGGCGATTGCGGTGGCGGCGCATGCCGCGCTGATCCTGGCGCTGACGCTGTCACCTCCGGGCAAGAAGCTGCAGCCGCCGCCCGAACGCATGACCGTGACGTTCTCGGACGAGATCGCCGACAAGTCGACCTCGCCCGATCCCAACGCGCAGGCCGCGCCCGATGTCGCGCCCGCGCTGGGAGAGCCGCAGCCCGCGCAGGAAGCGCAGCCGGAACCCCAGCCGCAGCCGGCGCCGCAACCCCAGCCGCAGCCCAAGCCGCAACCTGAGCCAAAGCCCCAGCCGCAACCGAAGCCCGTGGCGCTGCAGCCACGCCCCGCGCCGCCAAGGCCGGTTCCCCGGCCTGCACCGCCGAAGCCCGCGCCCCCGAAACCTGCGCCACAGGCTCGCCCCGCACCGG
>NZ_RQSI01000023.1:0-66340 GCF_003856955.1 Novosphingobium sp. LASN5T | reverse complement strand
ACTCAGTACGCCAGCATCGCACATTTCGGAGTCAGTTCACAGACATGGAACCAAACACATGGACTCAAATCCTTGCATCGACTCAGTTTTCCATCCGCGCCGATTCACCGAACACGGCACACCGACAACCTCGTCCGGCAGGCCGCGAACGCGCTAAGCGCCGCTGGCAAGCGGCGCACCAGCAGCGCCGCTCTTACCAACGCTGGCGCGGCGAGAAACGGGACCTCCGGCCCTCCGCAGCTTCCCTTCGGTCCACGCCCGGGAGGCCGCCGATGATCGTGGCCTTCCTCAACCAGAAGGGCGGCGTCGGCAAGACGACGCTGGCGCTGCACCTAGCCGGCGAATGGGCCGGTAGGGGAAAGCGGGTCACGCTCGTCGATGCGGACCCCCAGGGTTCGGCGCTCGACTGGTCGCAGCAACGCGCCCGCGAGCACGCGCCGCGCCTGTTCGGCGTCGTCGGCCTGGCGCGCGACACGCTCCACCGTGAGGCGCCCGAGCTGGCGCGCGATGTCGATCATGTGGTGATCGACGGGCCGCCGCGCGTCGCCGGGCTGATGCGATCCGCGCTGCTCGCCGCCGACCTCGTGCTGATCCCCGTGCAGCCGTCGCCGCTCGATGGTTGGGCCTCGGCCGAGATGCTGGCGCTCCTGTCGGAGGCGCGCATCTATCGGCCGGAGCTTCGCGCTCGCTTCGTCCTCAATCGCTGCGGCGCGCGCACCGTGATCGCCCGCGAGACGGCCGAGACGCTCGCCGACCACGATCCGCCAGTGCTGCGCACGGCGATCGGACAGCGCGTCATCTACGCCGACGCCGCGCAATCGGGCCGGCTCGCTTTCGAGATCGACGACGACGGACCCGCCGCGCGCGAGATCGCGGCGCTCGTCACCGAGCTCGAAAGGATCTCACCATGAGCGAGCGATCCGAACGGCGCGGCTTTGCGGCACGTCCGACCAATCAAGAGGCCTGGATCAAGGCCGCAGATGCCACCGCGCCGCGCGCGCCGGACGATGAAGCCTTCACCGCCCGCATGACGATCGACGTCACGCCCGCCTTACGTGGACGGATCAAGATCGCTGCCTTCCGGCGCGGCGTTACCGTTGCCGACATGCTGCGCGAGATGCTCGCGCGCGAATTCCCACACATCGAAGGAGACCCCTCATGACCGGCGCCGCGGCCCCCCGCGCGCGCGGCGGCCCGACGCCGACCGCACGCCACCAAGACAATCTCACCCATGTCGAACTGACCTGGGTTGAGAAGAAGATCGAGAACTGGATCCGCTTCGGCACGCACGCCCACGAACAGATTCTCGATCGCCGTCGGCGTGTCCTGTCTTTTCGCCCCGGCGCGGTCTTCGCCTTCGTGCGCTGGGCCTCGAATGACTTCGGAACGATCATCTCGCGCATCGACGTCGTGCGCTCGGTTGCGCGCGGCGAGACGTACCAGACGCTGCCTTTCGTTCGTCCTGGCGGCGAAATCCTGCTGAAGGTCGAGAGCTGGCCCAGGGTCGAGCGCGTGCTGCAGGCGATCGACGCCATCGAGCGCATCGGCATCGATCCCGAAGCGGTTTCGCCCGATCATTGGCGTCACGTCCACAACCGGCTCGCTGCTGGACACGAGCCGCGCACCTACACGCTCGACCATCATCGCGCATTCCTGCTGCGCCGAAAGGCCGAGTCGTGAGCCGCGCCGGACTTCTCCTGGCGACGACGCTCGCCGCGCTCAGCGTCGGCTATCCCGGCCTCACGCCGATGCCCATCAAGCTGATCTGGAACGCATCGGCGAGCGCGCCCATCGGGTTCTATTCGATCGACTTCGACGGGCCGCTCGACGTTACCGATCTCGTTGCGGTCGATGCGCCCGAGCCGCTCGCGACATTCCTCGCCGAGCGCGGCTACCTGCCCAAGGGCGTGCCGCTGATGAAGCGCATCCTCGCCGTCTCCGGGCAGACCGTTTGCCGTTCGAACCTCACTATCACCGTCGATGGTGTGGAGGTCGGTGCGGCACTGGAGCGCGATCGCGCAGGCCGCGATCTTCCCGTCTGGCAAGGCTGCCGCCGGGTCCAGACTGGCGAAGTCTTCCTCATGAACTGGCAGGTCCGCGACAGCCTCGACGGCCGCTACTTCGGCCTGATCTCGACCGACCAGATCATCGGCCGTGCCGTCCCACTGTGGACCGATGAAGACGGCACCGGCCGCTTCGAATGGCGTGCGCCGACACGCTGACCGCCTTCCCATTCGGCGGGAGCGGTGCTCGCCGATGGCTGTCCCAATCCCCACCGCGAAGGAGACTGACATGCCCCAGATTGGCGAATTCACGCGCGACGAGACCGGCTTCGTCGGGCATCTGACGACGCTGGTTTTGAACCAGGACGTCATAATCATCGCAGCCGAACCGACCGAGGTTGAGAACGCACCGCAGTATCGCGTGCATGTCTTCGACGGCATGAACAATGAGCCGGGCGCGGAGATCGGCGCCGGATGGAAACGCTCCGGAGAGAAGGCCGGCGAATACGTCGCGCTGCTGATCGACGATCCGACATTCCCGCACCCGATCCGCGCCAACATGTTCCGCGACGACGATGGCGGCTCGGCCTGGTCGCTGCATTGGTCGCGTCCGCGCGATCGCGGCGAGAAGGACTGAGCGATGCTTGGCTCTCGTCAACCGAGGAGCCGTTCGATTGCGTCCGGGCCGCGCTGCGCTGCCCGGCGCATGGCTCTCCTCCTCCTTTCCGGCCTTAGCCTCGCGAGCATCATGCCGGCGATCACGATGGCGCAGGACTTGGGCGCCGATCGACCGTCGCCACGCGATCCCTATGGCGATCATATCGCCGAGGCTTCGCGGCGCTTCGGCGTTCCGATCGCATGGATCAGGGCGGTGATGCGTGCCGAAAGTGCAGGCGATCCACGCGCCCTTTCGCCGAAGGGCGCGATGGGCCTGATGCAGATCATGCCGCCCACTTGGGCAGGCTTGCGCCTTCGCCACCGTCTCGGCGCTGATCCTTATGATCCGCATGACAACATCATCGCCGGCGCCGGCTACATCCGCGAGCTGTTCGATCGCTACGGATCGCCCGGCTGGATCGCGGCCTACAATGCCGGTCCTGGTCGTTACGAGGACTCGCTGAAGGGCCGGGCGCTGCCCGCGGAAACGCGCGCCTATGTCGCCATCGTCGCGCCGTCGGTGACCAGCGGCGATGCGACTTGGCCGATCGTGGCCGCCGCGGCCGATGCACTCGCCTGGACACGCGCGCCGCTGTTCATCGCGCAAGCTGAGCGCATATCGATACCCGTTCCCGTACCGGCCGAGCGCGCTTCCGATGCCGCGATGACGACATCGTCCGTGCGCGATGTTTCCGCCATCGAGCCGCAGTCGGGCGGGCTGTTTGTCCCGCGTTCGGGCCAAAGGAATGCGCCATGAGCAGCCCGGTTCCTGATCGCACGATAGCGTGCTCAAGCGCGTCATGGTGTGCGTTGAGGGTAGAGGCAGGCAACACGACCGGACGATGGCAGGATAAAAGGCCGCGAGGTGCGGCTTGGGTCGGTTGTGGTTTTTCAATAGGTTATGAGGCGATTTCGCGATGTGCGGGATTTCCCCGCACCTCACGACTACGCCGATTTTCCTGCGATTTCCTGTGCTTGGCGCGATGTGCGAGGCATCAGCCATGACCGGCGACAGTGATTTCCGCATCCGGCCGGGCCGCATCCGCTCGACCCGTGCGCAGCAGGCTCGTCCCTTCATCGCGCAGGCTCTCGCCGCGGCGAAGAAGGCCGGGGCCGGCGTCTCACGCTCCGGCCGGATCGTGTCCGGCAACCGCTCGCGCTTCGGGCGGGGCCAGCGTGCGAGCATCCAGGCGAACCGGCTGCTCACCGCGCGAACGCGCGGCGCTGTCATCAAGGCGCGCGTCGTGCGCCAGACATCGCGCTCGGCGCCGCTCGCGACCCACCTCAATTATCTGCGCCGCGAAGGCGTGACCCGCGATGGGGAGAAGGCCCATCTCTTCGGTCCCGGGGGCGACGACGCCGATCCGAAGGCCTTTGCGGAACGGTGCCAGGACGACCGCCACCATTTCCGGTTCATCGTCTCGCCCGACGATGCGCCCGACATGGCCGACCTGCGGTCCTTCACCCGCGATCTCGTCACGCAGATGGAAAAGGATCTCGACACCCGCCTCGATTGGGTGGCGGTCGACCACTGGAACACCGAGCATCCCCATGTCCACCTGATCGTGCGCGGGGTCCGTGACGACGGGCAGGACCTCGTCATCTCACGCGACTACATCAAGGAAGGAATGCGCGACCGCGCGCGTGACCTCATCACGCAGGAATTAGGGCCGCGCACCGACCTCGACATCCAGCGCAGCCTGAAACGCCAGGTCGATGCCGAGCGCTTCACGCAGCTTGACCGCCAGCTTATCCGCGATGGCCATGCCACGGGCGTCATCGAGACGGCGATCGATCCGAACGTCCGGCTCGACGAATTTCATGCGCTGAAGGTCGGACGGCTCCGCAAGCTGGAAACACTCGGCCTCGCCGAGCAGGTCGGCCCCGGTCAATGGGCGATCGACACGAAGGCCGAGGCGACTCTGCGTGAACTCGGCGAGCGCGGCGACATCATCAAACGCATGCACCGGGCTTTGACGGATCGCGGCATCGAACGCGGCTCGGCGGGCTATGTGCTCGCGGCCGAAAGCCTCGATGCGCCCGTGATCGGCCGATTGGTCGATCGCGGTCTTGATGACGAGCTGAAGGGCTCCGCCTACGCCGTGGTCGACGGCGTCGACGGCCGCACCCATCACATCAAGCTGCCCGATCTCGAAGCCGCCGGTGACAGCGCGGCGGGTTCGATCGTCGAGTTGCGTGCGTTCGATGATGCACAGGGACAGCGCCGGGTCGCAATCGCCGTCCGCTCCGATCTCGATATCGATCGTCAGGTCACGGCAACCGGCGCGACTTGGCTCGATCGGCAGAACATCGCGCGCGAACCTGCCGCCCTGTCCGAGGCCGGCTTCGGCGCCGAGGTACGGCAGGCGCTGGATCGACGCGCGGATCATCTGGTCGGACAGGGCTTCGGCGAGCGACACGGCCAGCGTGTCACCTTCAATCGCGGGCTGATCGACACGCTGCGCCGTCGCGAGCTGGAAGCGGCCGGCGAAAAACTCTCCGCCGAAACAGGCCAGCCGTTCAATCGCGCGGGAAGCGGCGAGTATGTTGCCGGCACCTACCGCCAGCGTTTGGCACTCGCCTCCGGCCGCTTTGCCATGCTGGACGACGGCCTCGGCTTCCAACTCGTGCCCTGGTCACCCTCTCTGGAAAAGCACCTCGGCAAGCATGTTTCCGGCGTCGCCCGCGATGATGGCGGCATCGACTGGAGCTTTGGCCGCAAACGAGGGCTCGGCCTCTAACCTCTCTCCGAAAGGACCGTTCCAATGTCCGCCACGAAGATCCTATGGGGCCAGATCCTCACCGTTTTCCTGATCGTCCTCGCCACCACTTGGGGCGCAACGGAATGGGTGGCTTGGCGATTGGCGTTCCAGCCGGAGTTGGGCGCGCCGTGGTTCACGCTGTTCGGCTTTCCTTTCTATCTGCCACCCTCCTTCTTCTGGTGGTGGTACGGCTTCGACGCCTACGCACCCGCGATCTTCGTCGAAGGCGCTTTCATCGCGGCGTCCGGTGGCTTCATCTCGATCGCCGTCGCCATCGGCATGTCGGTCTGGCGTGCACGCGAGGCCAAGAAGGTCGAGACCTATGGCTCGGCGCGTTGGGCCGAGAAGAAGGAGGTGGAGACGGCCGGCCTTCTCGGTCCCGATGGTGTCGTGCTGGGACGCTACGAGCACGCTTATCTGCGCCATGATGGGCCTGAACATGTTCTGTGCTTCGCGCCCACCCGAAGCGGCAAGGGTGTTGGCCTCGTTGTGCCCTCGCTGTTGACCTGGCCGGGCTCGGCGATTGTTCACGACATCAAGGGCGAGAACTGGCAGCTCACCGCCGGCTTCCGCGCCAGGCACGGCCGCGTGCTGCTCTTTGACCCGACCAACACAAAATCCGCTGCCTACAATCCTCTGCTCGAGGTGCGCCGCGGCGAATGGGAGGTTCGCGACGTCCAGAACATCGCCGACATCCTGGTCGACCCAGAAGGGTCGTTGGACAAGCGGAACCATTGGGAAAAGACGAGCCATGCGCTGCTAGTCGGCGCGATCCTCCACGTCCTCTATGCGGAAAAGGACAAGACTCTGGCCGGCGTCGCGGCGTTCCTCTCTGATCCGAAGCGACCAATTGAATCCACCCTCGATGCGATGATGAAGACGGCGCATCTCGGCGACGCCGGACCGCATCCCGTGATCGCCAGCGCCGCACGCGAGCTCCTCAACAAATCCGACAACGAACGCTCAGGCGTGCTCTCTACCGCCATGTCGTTCCTGGGACTCTATCGCGATCCCGTCGTCGCCGAAGTGACGCGGCGCTGTGACTGGCGGATCTCCGATATCGTGGGCGGAAAATACCCGGCAACACTCTATCTCGTCGTGCCACCATCCGACATCAACCGCACCAAACCGCTTATCCGACTGATCCTCAATCAAATCGGCCGACGCCTGACCGAGGATCTGCAAGCAAAGGGCGAACGCCATCGTCTCCTGCTGATGTTGGACGAGTTTCCGGCGCTGGGGAGGCTCGACTTCTTTGAGTCAGCACTGGCCTTCATGGCCGGCTACGGTCTGAAGAGCTTCCTGATCGCGCAATCCCTAAACCAGATCGAAAAGGCCTACGGGGCGAACAATTCGATCCTCGACAATTGCCATGTGCGCGTCAGCTTCGCGACCAACGACGAGCGTACCGCCAAGCGCGTTTCGGACGCCCTCGGCACCGCCACCGAGATGAAGGCCATGAAGAACTATGCCGGCCACCGGCTGTCCCCCTGGCTTGGCCATCTGATGGTTTCGCGCTCGGAAACAGCTCGGCCACTGCTCACACCTGGCGAAATCATGCAGCTCCCTCCCACCGACGAGATCGTCATGGCGGCGGGCACGCCGCCGATTCGTGCGAAGAAGGCGCGCTATTACGAGGATGCTCGGTTCAAGGAACGCCTGCTGCCGCCGCCCGCGCTCACAACGTCGCAGCAAGGACAGCCCGACGATTGGACCACGCACCAGTTGCCAGCCCGACCACAGATTGCCGAGGCCACCTTGCTAGCGCAGCCCGCCGATGAAGATCCAACCGAGTCGGAACGCCGCCAGCAACCGGAACTCAATCGGGTGAACCCCGTCGAGAAGAAAGTGCCAATCGACAACCCGTTCGAGATCGATACCGATCGGGACGAGTCTGACGACGATGCCGTGCGCACCAGCCGTATGAACCGGCTCATGCAGGGCGTCGCGCGCCAGGTCTCGCTCGACCCCGGTGACGGCATGGAGCTGTGAGACGCCCGTGACGAAACCACCCCGCAAGCAACGCCTCTCCGTCTATCTCGACCCCTCTGTCATGAACCGGCTCGCAGATCACGCCGCGCGCCGCGACCATTCGCGATCGTTGGTCGCGGAGGCGGCGATCGAGTCATTCCTCTCACCCGATGCCGCCGAACGCCAGGAGGCCGTCATCACGAAACGCCTCGACCAGCTCGACCGACGCATGTCGCGGATGGAGCGCGATATCGGAATATCGGTCGAGATGCTCGCAGTCTTCGTGCGCTTCTGGGTGACCACCACACCGAGTTTGCCAGAACCTGCTGCGCAGGCCGCGCGCGCCAAAGCTGGCGAACGCTATGATCAGTTTGTCACAGCTCTCGGCCGCCGTCTCGCGAAGGGCCCGAAGCTTCATCAGGAGATTTCTGAGGACGTTGATGGCGAGGCAGAATAGCTCGTCAGATCGCGCACGCTCCTGCGTGAGCCCAAGCTGCTCTCCAAGGCCGCATTGAAGTCAGCAATAATCGACTGCCTCTCAATCCCTTATTCTTTCCAATCTCTCGGACATCCGCCCGAGTTCAAGCAAGGATGCCGCCTCCATCTTCCGCATGATCTGCGCCCGACACACCTTCACCGTGATTTCGCTGAGTGCAAACTTCGCAGCAATTTGCTTTGTGAGTTTTCCATCAAGTATCATGTCCATAACTTGGCGCTCGCGAACAGAAAGCGAATCGTACCGCGCGCGAAGATCAGCTGTCATTGTCTTCTCGTTTCGTCGGATTTGCGAAGTCTGGAGACCGAGATAGATCGCATCAAGTAGGTCTTGGTCCCTAAACGGCTTGGTCAGAAATTCGATCGCGCCAAACTTCATAGCCCGGACCGACATCGGGATATCCCCGTGCGCCGTAATGAACACGACCGGGATCTCCACACGCGTTCTGAAAAGCTCTTGTTGGAAATCCAAGCCGTTCTGACCCGGCATTCTAACGTCCAATACCAAGCAAATCGGCGTATCAGGAATCGACCACGCCAAAAACTCGTGCGTAGACGCAAAGGTGTGAATATCAAGTCCGACAGAACTCAGGAGATTTCTGAGCGCTTCACGCACGGAAAGATCATCGTCGACGACGGCTACCGTGCCGCCCACAACGACGGGCTGTTTCGACTGTCTCATAGTATTTTCTCCCTGTCGCCAGGCAGAGTAAAACAAAAGGTAGCGCCGCGCGGATTGGTCGGCTCAGCCCAAATATTACCGCCGTGAGATTCAATAATTGATCGGCATATTGAAAGTCCAATTCCCATGCCATCGCTCTTGGTGGAGTGAAAGGCATCGAAAAGATGCCTTACGAAGCCAGGATCGATACCGCCTCCCGTGTCTTCTATCGTGATCATCACGCCGGACGCGCTTGATTTAGCGGAGTTTATTCGAATCTCACGAACACTGCTCTGCAGCGTACCCATCGCATCTATCGCGTTCACGAGAAGGTTGAGTGCAACCTGTTGAAGTTGAATACGATCACCGAAGATCATGGGCAGATCACTCGACAGGTTCGTATAAACGGAAACTCGGCTTTCTCGGAAACGGCTTTGCAAAAGCCCCAGCACCTCTCTGATTACGACGTTGATCTCAATCCAGGACCTCTTTGGTTCTGCACGCATAGACAGCGCTTGGACGCGCTTGATGATTTCACTTGCTCGGTTTGCGTCGCTGACGATGCTATCTATCGAAGACGCGGCTTTTTCTAGGTTCGCGGGATCTCCGTGAATCCAGCGTGTACATGCATTGGCGTTGGTCACGATTGCGGCGAGCGGCTGATTGACCTCATGGGCGATTGAGGCAGCGATCTCGCCGAGAGTCGTGATCCGAGCGACGTGCGCAAGGCGGGTCTGCGCCTGTTCGGCCGCCACACGAGCGGTCTCCATCTTGACAGCGAGATAGGTCGTTGCCGCGATCGCCAGCAGGCTGATCGAGGTGTTGACGACTCCGGTTCCGAAGCTTCCACTCGGCGTCAGGATGTAGCTCGCGATCGTCAACGCGATGCATATTCCAGAGACCGTGCCCATGCCCCGCGTGTGGCTGAAGCGAGCCGACAATAGAACGACAATCACATAAAACGTCGCAGCGGATATCTCGTAAGGGGTTATGGTGTCGATGATGAAGATGCCGATAGTGAGGATGCCGATCAGCAAGGGAAGCGTTCCAGACCTAACGAGGCGCCATAGCCCATCGATGAACGTCAGTAGTTCCCTTGAACGGGTGCCGAGCGGGTATCGATGCGTCAAGTTTGCCTCGTGATCTATAGGATCGACGTGGGCAGGCTGATTGACTGGTGTTTTTTGTGGAGCCATCGCAGTTCACTTGATGTAGGTGTGCAAAACGTCGACTAATTCGAGCGCGGCATTACGTTCAGCTTCTGTGGGCGTGCGGTTCGCATCGACCATATGCGCTTGAATGTGCCCATTGACGACTTCGGCCATGATTCCGTTGATCGCACCGCGCGTGGCCGTGACTATCCGCATCACGTCGCCGCAACTCTCATCCGCGATGAGGGCCCGTTCAATCGCATCGACCTGACCTCGAAGGCGTCGGACCCTATTCAGCAGCTTCTGCTTCTCAGCCACCGCATGCGCCATCGCGTCCCTCCGCTATACCCGGGTATAGTTGTAATATACCCCCCAGAGTATATATGAATGTCGCGCGAAGTGAAGACCGGCAGGGTTGTTCGCGTCGTGGTCCAGTTCGTCGTGAATTGGATCCGGATTGGCACAGCAGAGGATCATATGAACCCGCGATCTAGCAACGACCCCTCGGAGGGAGATAGTAGGCGTCAGTCACCTGCTATCGACGCTCCGCTGGGTTGCATCATCGCTCGGGTCGGTTCTGCCGACGTAACTGCGCCAGCACTTCGACGCTGAGCACCGTCCGTCCAGGCCACCCGGGTTCGAGCAACTGCTTGAACAGACGGAGGTGGCCATGGCCGCTCATCTCAACATCGACACACGTCGGGCGCCACCGGTGGTCGCCCATGATGATATTCAATTCGCCGGGGTGTTTCCCGGCTTGAAATTGGGCGCTCGCAACTTGGCGAGACCAAAGCTTCTTGCCCATTGGCATCAGGAATCCGATGGCCGGCTGATTGGGGGCTGGCAATTGGAGACATCCGCCACTCTGAAGAATCCTGACGATTGATCATAGCGACACACGGCAATGCCGTGCGCAGCGTAGCGCTGCTGTTGGCAGCAAAGTTCAAACGAAGGGATTAACTAATGAATGCAGTGGTGGCTTTGCTGCCTGCGCGCCCCGCAGGCACTAATACGACTTGCGCGAATACTATCTTCGCCAACGATTTAGAGCAGCTCTACAACGCGCTGAATGATGTGACATTGACGGAGCATGCTCGCACGGCAGAGCTGATGAATGCCGGATTGCGGAAGATCTCGCAGAAGGTTGTCGAGGAGGCTGCCGAGGTCGCTCTCGAGGCGGTGAGGAAGCGGACCCAAAAGACGGTCAGCGAAAGTGCCGATCTTCTCTATCACTTGGTCGTTCTGTGGCACGCACTCAATATTGAACCCAGCGAAGTCTGGGCCGAGATGCGGCGCCGCGTGGAAAGCATGGGCATTGCCGAAAAGCTTCCTAAGCCGCGTCGGGGAACGACTGATCCCGCCCCGGTCAACGACAGCTCGGAAGGAAATCGCGTACCTGCGCCCTGCATCACCGCCAACTCGCGCGCACCAGCACCGTGTCCCGAAGAGCAGCCCGAAAGGACACGGCCATGCGCCTCCTAGTCTGTGGAGGACGTCACTTCGAGGACGCCGAGATGGTGCATCACGAACTAACTGCACTGCATTGGCGAAAGCCAATCAGCGTTGTGGTCCACGGCAGCATTGCAGGCGTCGGCATCATCGCTGAGGCGTGGGCGCGTCGCCATGGGATCGCTGTGGTGCGTTACCCGCCAAATTGGGAGTTTTACGGCAAGAAGGCCGAAGGGCTGCGCAGCGATTTCATGCTGACAGACAGCCGACCCGACTTTGTCGTGGCTTTCCCAGGGGGGCGCCACACCGCCGATCTCGTCCAACGGGCAATCAACGTCGGGCTCGCCGTGCTCGCCATTCCGCCCAACACGGCTGGAGCTTGCCCAGTCGCAAAGCATCCGCCGCAGCGGGGCCAGCCAACAACCGCTTCGCTCTGATCCAGTGAATTCACCCAAAAACGAGCAAAACTCAACGGAGTTTGAAATGTCCGATACCTCTGCGACATCGCTTGAACAAATCGAATTGGCCTCAAGCGCGCCCGCTGTCCTGGATAGCGCGCATATTGGCGACATCCACGGCGCGTTCGGCACCATCCGGCAGCACGACACCGGTGTACGAAAGACTTGGCGGGCTAGGCTGGCGACCTTGATGGCAATCGTCGGCCCGGGACTGATTGTCATGGTCGGCGACAATGATGCCGGCGCTTTTGGAACCTATACGCAGGCAGGTCAGAACTACG
Organism: Novosphingobium sp. LASN5T; assembly: GCF_003856955.1. Lineage (NCBI taxonomy): Bacteria > Pseudomonadati > Pseudomonadota > Alphaproteobacteria > Sphingomonadales > Sphingomonadaceae > Novosphingobium > Novosphingobium sp. LASN5T. Next base: position 54,452 of record NZ_RQSI01000023.1, on the reverse strand, counting down.
GCACCTCTCTGCTGTGGACGTTGATGCTCTTGATCCCGGTGATTTACGTGAATCAGGAGATGGTGTCACGGCTAGGTGCTGTGACGGGCGTTGGCCATGCACGACTGATATTCGAACGTTTCGGAAAGTTCTGGGGTGCCTTCAGCCTTATAGACCTAGTTCTTCTCAACGGACTAACCATTGTAACCGAGTTCATCGGCATCGTATTCGCACTCCAATATTTTGGTTTGCCAAGAGTTCCGGGACTGATTGTCGCGGCGGTGCTCATAGTGGCCGCCGTCAGCACCGGAAGTTTCAAGCGGTTTGAACGCTTCGCGATGGTTTTGGTCTTTGGCAGTCTGTTGCTAATACCTGTGCTCCTCGCCATCCATCCACCAATCGGTGAGATCGCCCATGGACTGCTCGTGCCGCAATGGCCCGCTCACTCCGACATGGCGGCAGTCATGCTGCTTGTCATTGGCATCGTTGGCACGACCGTCGCACCTTGGCAGCTCTTTTTCCAACAAAGCTATGTTGTCGATAAGCGGATCACGCCCGCCTTCAACGGCTACGAGAAAGTCGATCTTTGCCTCGGGATCCTCCTGGTAGTAATCGGCGCCGTTGCCATGATGGCGTTCTGTGCCGCATTGTTTGCCGGACGGCCGGAATTCGGCAATTTCACGGATACAGGTGCGGTGCTTACGGCGCTGGACAAATATGTGGGTCCATATTCGGCGACGATTTTTGCAATCGCTCTTTTGGATGCTTGCCTCATCGGCGCAGCAGCCGTCTCGCTCTCGACGTCTTATGCGATCGCCGACGTCCTCAGGGTGAGGCACTCATTGCATCGCAAAGTCACGGATGCCATCGGATTCTACGTTGCTTACGGGATTCTCATATTCATTGCCGCAGGCCTTGTTGCCTTCGCAAGTGATGCGCTGCTGGGCCTCTTTGTCAGTGCCGTGCAGGCTCTCGCTGGCGTGCTGCTACCAAGTGCCACGGTCTTCCTGCTCCTCCTTTGCAACGACAAGGCGGTTGTCGGCCCCTGGTCCAACGGTCCTAAGCTCAATGTATTCACCGGAGCAATAATCTGGTCCCTTGTGTTGCTCTCGATCATCCTCACCGTGGCGACCGTCTTCCCAGATGTGGCTGACAGCACAATTCTGAAAATACTGATTGGCGGCTCTTTGCTGGGGCTTTGCGGGTTCGTCTTTTCGTTCGCAGCACGCAAGCGTAGTTATGACGTGCCCGCTGCCGCATATGGCAACGATCAAGATCACCGCTTCGCCAAGATGACGATGCTCGAGCGCCGGAACTGGCGCATGCCGCCGCTTAATCGGCTGCCTGCCCTGCATATGACGTTGATGACGAAGGTCTGGATGGGCGTGCTACGCGGCTATCTTCTGATTGCTGTCGCGCTGATCGGCTTCAAGGTCTTCGTCGCCGCGACCGGCGTCGAGGTCAGCATCCCCCAGATCGGCGGAACGCCAACCAGCAACGACGCTGCTACAAGCAATACCGGCTCGAAGTAGCACGCAAGAAGGCGGGTGACGACGTTGACGCACGGGCGCGAGCACCGACATGTCCGCAATAGCCTCGCGGACGTTGCTATACCCCGCGTCGTCGCCTGCCAACCAAAACGAAAAGGAAACAATCTGAATAGACAAAACTCTTTTGTTCTAACTAGCTGATGGGGGCGCCTCATGTCTGAACAATTCAAGACTCTTCCCGAACGCATCCAGGCGCTTTCCGATGCAACTTCTTGTAGTTCTTTTTCGCTGACCTCAGTCGAGCAGACCAAGGGCTTTCAGATTATCGCTTTTGTCGACAGCTGTTTCGGCGATTCTCAATGCGAGATCGATGCTTGCGGATTGATCGCCGCTATGCTGATCGCTTTTGCCAAAGCGCGCAGCGATCCGTTCACGTTTCATTATTTTGCAACGCGTGCTCTCCATGACGGACTAGAACGTTGCATCGCTATCCTTGTCCAACGCGGCGAAAGGCTGCCCGTTGTCGCCTATGCGCTCATCGCAAATTATATCCGCTGGACGGCTCGACGCCGAGAGATGGCTTTAGCCGCGGCGTTTGAGCGTCTGCGCCTTTATCCGACACTTCCAAACATGTTGATCTGGCCGCCGAAGCGCACGCCAGGATAGCGTGCCAGCGCCTGAGATTCATCGAACAAAAAAAAGCCGTGGCAGATTTTCTCAAAGGAGACCCAAAACAATGAGTAATCAACTATCGCATTGGCCTCCGCCACTTCGGATCCGCCTTCTGCTTTTTGTGGTGTCTCGCATCGAACACTTTCTCCTCTTAAGGTGTCCGAAAGGTCGCATCAGGCGATTGGGATTGGCTTGGGTCGACCAGATTCATGCGCGCGTGCGCAAAAAGCTCAGCCGTGCAGAGCTACCCGAAACGCGTTGATGTTTCTTCCGCGTTCGATCGCGCGTCAAATAGCCTTGAATCAGCGCTGAATGGTGAGGAAGCCTACAAATCTCTTTCCGCGCCGATCGGTCCGTCACCGTGATCTATAATCGACGAGGGCTTCATTGCGCCGCGCCGGTGTTAAACTGTCAAGGAGGGCGTTGGCCTTCTCAATTACCTTGCTGCCGATCTCGCGCTGTTGCCCTTGATTGGCTTTTCGGGCGCCCTCGGCGAACACCGATTCCGCGGGGAGTACCGCCGCAGCAAATGCGGCGGCGGCCAAAACCGATCTAAGAAACATAGGCTACTCTACTCGGCTGGGGTTCATGGCTGCAAAGATGCTATCGTACGTACCGTCCCGTTCAGCCTAACGCCGTGCATGATCCCGATTAAGAAGGATCTCACCCCCCGGATGATCTCCGCGATCGAGGATGTCCATCACCTCCACAACAAATGCATTGAGCGGTCATTGTGCGAGGATCAGACGCTTGCGCAGAGCCGGTCAAGCTCCGCGAGCGTATTGGCGTATCGTGCGTCCGACACCGCCGTTCTCCTGTATTTGCACGCTACACTACTACGTCGATGAATCTTTGTTGAATCGCCCCGAAATCTGGCCCCTTTAATCATCCCCGTCTGGGGAAGGACTGTATCGGCCCCGATAGAAACGGGGCACTATGACAGCATCACACCACAATTCGGAAGGCCTCGCGCGCGGCGCAAGGATGCTGCGCACTGCGCTCGGTCCTGCAATCGCGCGCTATCTTGATGACGCCAGCATCGTCGAGGTGATGCTCAATCCCGATGGGCGCCTCTGGATCGACCGACTCTCCGAAGGACTTTCCGATACCGGTGAGCGGCTGTCACCAGCGGACGGCGAACGTATCGTTCGCTTGGTTGCGCACCATGTCGGAGCCGAGGTTCATGCTGGTGCTCCTCGGGTATCCGCAGAGTTGCCTGAAACCGGCGAGCGGTTCGAAGGCCTGCTGCCACCCGTCGTCGCTGCCCCCGCATTCGCGATCCGTAAGCCCGCTGTCGCGGTGTTCACGCTCGACGACTACGTCGCGGCCGGCATCATGTCAGCGACGCAGGCCGAGATACTCCGCCGGAGTGTCTCCTCACGCGCCAACATCCTCGTCGCCGGCGGGACATCCACCGGCAAGACGACGCTGACAAACGCGTTGCTCGCCGAAGTTGCGAAGACCGCCGATCGCGTCGTCCTCATCGAAGACACCCGCGAACTGCAATGCGCCGCGCCGAACCTCGTGGCGATGCGAACAAAAGATGGCGTTGCCTCACTTTCCGATCTCGTTCGCTCTTCGCTGCGTCTGCGGCCCGATCGCATACCCGTTGGCGAAGTGCGCGGCGCCGAAGCGCTCGAACTGCTCAAGGCCTGGGGCACCGGCCATCCTGGCGGGGTCGGCACCATCCACGCCGGCAGCGCGATCGGCGCACTGCGCCGCATGGAGCAGCTCATTCAGGAGGCAGTCGTCACGGTCCCGCGCGCATTGATCGCGGAAACGATCGACCTCGTTGCCGTCCTCTCCGGTCGCGGATCCGCGCGGCGACTCTCCGAACTCTCGCGCGTCGAAGGCCTCGGTCTCGACGGCGACTACCGCATCGCGCCGGCCACCACGGATGGCGACGGCAGCTCGAGCTTGTTCGTCCCAGCACCTGAAGGAGAAAGCCTGTGATCCAACGCCTGCGGCGCGCGCGCCATCATCTCGTCTTGACCGTTTCCATCGCCACTCTGTCGGCGGTGATGGCAGCCCCCGCTCACGCTTCCGGTTCGTCGATGCCGTGGGAACAGCCTCTCCAACAGATCCTGCAGTCGATTGAAGGTCCCGTGGCGAAAATCATGGCGGTGATCATCATCATCGTTACCGGCCTGACGCTGGCCTTCGGCGATACCTCCGGCGGCTTCCGCAGGTTGATCCAGATCGTGTTTGGTCTCTCGATTGCCTTCGCCGCGTCGAGCTTCTTCCTGTCGTTCTTCTCGTTCGGCGGCGGGGCGCTGGTCTGATGACGGGCGCTGTCGATCAGGGCGGCGACGTCCCAGGCTATACCGTCCCCGTTCACCGGGCACTGACCGAGCCGATCCTGCTCGGCGGCGCCCCACGGGCTATCGCCATCATGAACGGGACGCTCGCTGGCGCGGTCGGCCTAGGGCTTCGCCTCTGGCTGGTGGGGATCGCGATCTGGGCGATCGGCCACGTCACCGCGGTGTGGGCTGCCAAGCGCGATCCGCTCTTCGTCGACGTTGTGCGCCGCCATCTGCGCGTCCCCGCACACCTTTCGGTCTGAGGGGAGCGCGGCCATGATGAACCTTGCCGAATATCGCAATCGCAACAGCCGCCTGGCCGACTTCCTCCCCTGGGTCGCGCTGGTGGGCTCCGGCATCGTCCTCAACAAGGACGGCAGCTTTCAGCGCACCGCGCGGTTTCGCGGCCCCGATCTCGACAGCGCCGTACAGGCTGAGCTAGTCGCCATCGCCGGCCGCCTCAACAATGCGTTCCGTCGCCTTGGATCAGGCTGGGCAATCTTCGTCGAGGCGCAGCGGCAAGCTTCGAACCTCTATCCCGACAGCCGCTTTCCCGATCCCGCCTCGGCGCTGGTCGACGCCGAGCGCAAAGCGGATTTCGAGGAAGCTGGCGCACATTTCGAGTCGAGCTATTTCCTGACCTTCACCTATCTGCCGCCGGCCGAGGACGCCGCGCGCGCGGAATCCTGGCTCTATGAAGGCCGGGAAAAGTCGGGCCTCGACCCCAACGAGGTGATGACCGGGTTCGCCGATCGCACCGATCGCATCCTGCGCCTGGTCGAAGCCTTCATGCCCGAATGCCGCTGGCTTGATGACGCGGAGACGCTCACCTATCTCCACGGCTGCGTCTCGACCAAACGGCACCGTGTCCGCGTCCCCGAAACGCCGATCTATCTCGACGCGCTGCTCGCCGACCAGCCGCTCACCGGCGGGCTCGAGCCGCGCCTTGGCGCGTCGCATCTGCGCATCCTCACCGTCACAGGCTTTCCAACGGCGACGACACCTGGCCTGCTCGACGAGCTGAACCGTCTCGCATTTCCGTATCGTTGGTCGACGCGGGCGATCCTGCTCGACAAGACCGACGCGACCAAGCTGCTGACCAAGATCCGCCGGCAATGGTTCGCCAAGCGCAAGTCGATCGCCGCGATCCTCAAGGAGGTAATGACCAACGAGGCGTCCGTCCTCGTGGACACCGACGCCGCGAACAAGGCCGCCGATGCCGACATGGCGCTCCAGGAACTCGGCGCCGACTATGCCGGGATGGCCTACGTCACCGCGACGGTGACGGTGTGGGACGAGGATCCGCGCGCTGCCGACGAGAAGCTGCGCCTCGTCGAGAAGGTCATTCAGGGCCGCGACTTCACTGCCATGGCCGAGACGATCAACGCGGTGGACGCCTGGCTCGGATCATTGCCCGGCCACGTCTATGCGAACGTCCGCCAGCCGCCGATCTCCACGCTCAATCTCGCCCACATGATCCCGCTGTCGGCGGTGTGGGCGGGGCCGGAACGGGACGAGCATTTTGCAGCGCCCCCACTGCTCTTCGGCAAGACCGAAGGCTCCACCCCGTTCCGGCTTTCGCTTCACGTCGGCGACGTCGGCCACACGCTGATCGTTGGCCCGACCGGCGCGGGCAAGTCGGTCCTGCTGGCGCTGATGGCGCTGCAGTTCCGACGCTATGCTCGCGCCCAAGTCTTCGCCTTCGACTTCGGCGGCTCGATCCGCGCGGCGGCGCTCGGCATGGGCGGCGATTGGCATGACCTCGGCGGCGATCTCAGTGACGGCGCGACCGATAACGTCAGCCTTCAACCGCTCGCCCGCGTTCACGACGTGCCCGAGCGCGCCTGGGCGGGCGACTGGATCGTATCGATCCTGACCCGCGAGGGCGTGGCGATCACGCCCGAGGTGAAGGAGCATATCTGGACGGCGCTGACCTCGCTGGCATCGGCGCCCGTCGAGGAGCGCACGATCACCGGCCTGGTCGTGCTGCTCCAGTCGAACGATCTCAAACAGGCGCTCAGGCCCTATTGCGTCGGCGGTCCCTACGGCCGGCTGCTCGACGCTGAACGCGAGTATCTTGGCTCGGCGTTCGTTCAAGCGTTCGAGACTGAGGGGCTGATCGGCACCGGCGCGGCGCCGGCGGTTCTCTCCTATCTCTTCCATCGGATCGAAGATCGGCTCGACGGTTCGCCGACTCTTCTCATTATCGACGAAGGCTGGCTGGCGCTGGACGATGACGGTTTCGCCGGCCAGCTCCGCGAATGGCTGAAGACGCTGCGCAAGAAGAACGCCAGCGTCATCTTCGCCACGCAATCGCTCAGCGACATCGACGGCTCGGCCATCGCGCCTGCCATCATCGAAAGCTGCCAGACCCGGCTTCTGCTGCCGAACGAGCGCGCGATCGAGCCGCAGATCACGGCGATCTATCGGCGCTTCGGCCTCAACGACCGCCAGATCGAGATCATCGCGCGGGCAATGCCCAAGCGCGACTATTACTGCCAGTCGCGGCGCGGCAACCGCCTCTTCGAGCTCGGTCTGTCCGATGTCGCGCTCGCTCTGTGCGCCGCGTCATCGAAGACCGACCAGGCGGCCATTGCCCGCATCGTCGCCGAACACGGCCGCGACGGCTTCCTCGCCGCATGGCTCGATCACCGTGAGGTCGGTTGGGCCGCCGATCTCATCCCCACGCTCACCAACAAGGAGACGTCCCAATGAAACTGCGCAATTCCCGCGCAGCGCGTTTTGCTGCCGCGCTGCTGACCGCTCCCGTCGCGCTCGCGCCCATGCTGGCGACGCCCGCTCACGCCATCATCGTATTCGATCCCTCGAACTATGCGCAGAACGTGCTCACGGCGGCGCGATCGCTTCAGCAGATCACCAACCAGATCACCTCGCTTCAGAACGAAGCGCAAATGCTGATCAACCAGGCACGCAACCTTGCGAGCCTGCCGTTCTCGTCGCTGCAACAGCTTCAGCAGTCCGTCCAGCGCACGCAGCAGCTTCTCAACCAGGCGCAGAATATCGCCTACGACGTCCAGCAGATCGACCGGATGTTCCAGCAGAAGTACGGGAACGTCTCGCTGTCCGCTTCGGATCAGCAACTCGTCACCGATGCCCGCTCGCGCTGGCAGAACACGGTCGGCGGCCTGCAGGACGCAATGCGGGTGCAGGCGGGCGTCGTCGGCAACATCGACACCAATCGCACGCAGATGTCGGCGCTGATCGGCCAGAGCCAGGGCGCGACCGGCGCGCTGCAGGCGACGCAGGCCGGCAACCAACTCCTTGCGCTCCAGGCGCAGCAACTCGCGGATCTCACCGCCGTCGTGGCGGCCAACGGCCGGGCGCAGGCCTTGCAGTCGGCCGAGCAGGCCGCCGCCGCCGAACAGGGCCGCGAGCAGCGCCGGCGTTTCCTGACGCCGGGCTCGGGCTACCAGCCCGGCAATGCCCGCATGTTCCCGAACAGCGGCAACTGAGGCTGGCACGATGGACGGCAAGACCCTCGCTCGCGTCGGCGCCATCGTCTTCGTCGCGGTCGCCATCACGGCGACCGCGATCGAGATGAACCGCAAGGACGTTTCGACGGACGTCCTCGCGACGCAGGGCCGTCCGGTCACAACATCGGATCCTCTCGCCGCCGAATTGCTTCGTTGTTCCGAGATCGGCGAGGCCGGCACGCGCGATCCCAATTGCCTGAAGGCATGGGCAGAGAACCGGCGCCGCTTCCTCGGCCAGCCGGCCCCCGTTTCATCACCATCGCCGGTTGCGCCGACCACGCTGTTTCCAAGCGCGCCCGCGTCGGCCGCTCCCATCCACAAAGACAGTGCGCCAGCGGACGTGACCGGGCCTGCGATGCAGGCCGAGCCCGCTCAGCCAGAGGTTCGCTGACATGGGCGGCACCGGTGTCATCGACCATTTCCTCGAGGTCTTCACTCGCTACATCGACGGAGGATTCGGGCTGCTCGGCGGCGAAGTCGGTTTCATCGCCACCACCTTGATCGTCATCGACGTCACGCTCGCCGCGCTTTTCTGGTCATGGGGCGCCGACGACGACATCATGGCGAGGCTGGTCAAGAAGACGCTCTTCGTCGGTGTCTTCGCCTACCTGATCTCCAACTGGAACAATCTCGCCCGCATCGTCTTCGAGAGCTTCGCGGGCCTCGGCCTGAAGGCTTCGGGAACGGGCTTTGCCGTGAGCGATCTCATGCGCCCCGGCAAGGTGGCGCAGACTGGTCTCGATGCCGGCCGGCCGCTGCTCGACTCCATCTCCAGCCTGATGGGCTACTGGTCGTTCTTCGAGAACTTCATCCAGATCGCCTGCATGTTTTTCGCCTGGGCGCTGGTGCTGCTGGCGTTCTTCATCCTGGCGATCCAGCTCTTCGTCACCCTGATCGAGTTCAAGCTGACCACGCTCGCCGGCTTCGTCCTCATTCCCTTCGGCCTGTTCGGCAAATCGGCGTTCATGGCCGAGCGCGTGCTCGGCAACGTCATCTCCTCCGGCATCAAGGTGCTGGTGCTCGCCGTCATCATCGGCATCGGCTCGACGCTGTTCTCCGAGTTCACCTCGGGCTTCAACGGCGCAACGCCATCGATCGACGATGCCATGGCGATCGTGCTTGCCGCGCTGTCGCTGCTTGGTCTCGGCATCTTCGGTCCCGGCATCGCTAACGGCCTCATCTCCGGTGGCCCGCAGCTCGGCGCCGGCGCGGCCATTGGCACTGGTCTTGCCGCCGGCGGCGTTGTCGCAGCAGGCGCGGCCGCTGCCGGCGCCGTCGTGACAGGCGGCGCTGCACTTGCTGGCGGCGCTGCCGCCGCCGCGCGTGGCGGTGCAGCCCTCGCCGGTGGCGCCTCCACCGCCTACAGCCTCGGCGCGGCCGGCCAGGCCGGCGCATCCGGCGTCGCGTCGGGTCTTGGCAGTGTTGCCAGCACCGGCGCGAAGGCGGCCGTCTCACCGCTGAAGCGCGCAGCCGGTCGTGCCGCCGACAGCCTGAAGCAGAGCTATCAGGCCGGTGGCCAGGCCGCGACGGAGATCGCCACCGGCGCATCCGGTGCTGCGACGACCGCCACCGCGGAGGCCGCATCTCCCGGAGCTGCGTCTTCCACCAGCGACGGGCCGCCGGCCTGGGCGAAACGCATGAAGCGCTCGCAGCAGATGTCCCATGGCGTTCAGGCCGCCGCCCACGCCGTGCGTAGCGGCGACAGCCATGGCGGCGGCTCCTCCGTCAACCTCTCCGAAAGCGACTGACCATGTTCAAGCGACCATCCACCCACTACGGCAAAGCCCCTCAGCCCGAGACTCCCTATCAGCGCGCCGCTCAGGTCTGGGACGATCGCATCGGCTCCGCCCGCGTGCAGGCCCGTAACTGGCGCTACATGGCCTTCGGATCATTGGCCCTCGCGGGCGGCCTTTCGGCCGCGCTGGTCTGGCAGTCCGCCAACGGCTCGATCGTGCCTTGGGTAGTGCAGGTCGACCGGCTCGGCCAGGCGCAGGCGATCGCGCCGGCGACCGCCGACTATCAGCCAAACGATCCGCAAATCGCCTTCTACCTCGCGCGCTTCATCGAGCAGGTCCGCTCGATCCCGTCCGACGCCATCATCGTGCGGCAGAACTGGCTGCGCGCCTACGACTTCACGACACAGGGTGGCGCGCTCGCGCTGAACGATTATGCGCGCGCCAACGACCCCTTCACCAAGGTCGGCAAGCAGCAGATCGCGATCGAAGTGTCGTCGGTGATCCGCGCCTCGCCGTCGAGCTTCCGCATCGCCTGGATCGAGCGACGCTATCAGGACGGCTCACTGGCCTCCACCGAACGCTGGTCCGCGATCCTCACCGTCGTCGTGCAGCCCCCACGCGACGCCGACACGCTGCGGAAGAACCCACTCGGAATCTACATCAACGCCATCAACTGGTCGAAGGAGCTTGGACAATGACGCCCGCACTCCGCAAAGCCGCCCCTTGGAGTGCAGGGCTCCCGGCTTTGCTCATCCACGTAGTTCCGGTTTTCCGCAAATCCGCTTTGCCGGGAATCTTGCTCGCCGGTTCGGCGCTGGCAGGGTGCGCCACTCACACCCCGCCGCCGGAGATTTCCTACGACAATGCGGTGCCGGCTGTGCAGACCTCCGATCCGCCAGCGCCCGTCCGGGTGGTGGAGCTTCCCAAACCGCTCCCGCTGCCTGGTCAGTTGAAGCCCATCGGCAAGGACGGCAAGCCCGAGCCGGAACCGTCCGATCCCGCCGCGCGCGTCAACCAGGCCAATGCCGCAGCGCGCGTCCAGCCCGTCCGCAACGGCTTCATCAACTCGATGCAGGTCTATCCCTTCGTCGATGGCGCGCTCTATCAGGTCTACGCCTCGCCGGGGCAGATCACCGACATCGCGCTTCAGCCCGGCGAGCAGCTCGTCGGCTCCGGTCCTGTCGCCGCTGGCGACACAGTGCGCTGGATCATCGGCGATACCGAGAGCGGCGTTGGCGCGGCCAAGCAGGTCCATATCCTCGTGAAGCCAACGCGGGCCGAGCTGATGACCAATCTCGTCATCAACACCGACCGGCGCACCTATCACATGGAGCTGCGCGCGACGCCATCGACCTATATGGCATCGGTGTCTTGGCAATATCCGCAGGACCAGCTCATCGCGCTGCGCCGCCAGAACAGCCAAGCCGAGGCCGCGCAGCCGGTGTCGGGCGGCATCGATCTCGCCCGTGTCAATTTCCGCTACGAGGTGACCGGCGACCGCGCACCGTGGCGGCCGCTGCGCGCCTTCGATGACGGCAAGCAGGTGTTCATCGAATTCCCCCGCGGCATCGGACAGGGCGAGATGCCGCCCTTGTTCGTGGTCGGACCGGAGGGCGACACCTCCGAGCTGGTGAACTATCGCGTGCGCGGCAACTACATGATCGTCGATCGACTGTTCGCCGCCGCCGAACTGCGGTTCGGCGCGGGCAAGAACCAGAAGCGTGTCCGCATCTCCCGCACCGACGGGAGGCCGGCATCGTGAGCGACGAACGCGATCCCGAAAAGGAGGAAGGCCGGACGCCCGGTTCGGCGCCCCAGCCTCAGCCGACCGACGACGACGCTCGGCCGCTGACCGGCGAGCCGGCCGCGACCATGCGGCTGCGCGCCGAGCCGCCGCGTGTGACCCGCCTGTCCCGCAAGGTGCTGGCCGGTCTGGGTCTTGCGGCAAGCCTCGGTGTCGGTGGGGCGCTGATCTATGCGCTCCAGACTCGTCACAGCGGCCAGGGTCAGGAGCTTTACTCTACGGACAACCGCTCGACACCGGACGGTCTGGCTGGATTGCCGAAGGATTATTCCGGCGTCCCGAAGCTCGGCCCGCCGCTGCCCGGCGACCTCGGTCGCCCGATCCTCAACGCGCAGAACGGTGGCACAGTGCCGCCGATCGGCGCACCGGCATCAGGTCCGACGGGACCGAGCCCCGAGGAACAGCGCCGGGCGCAGGAACTGGAGGCGGCTCGGACCGCACGGCTGTTCGCATCCACCGAGACTCGGCCCGCTACGGCTGGAGCTTCGACACAGCCGACTGCGACCGCCACGCCGTCGGCCGATCTCGCCAGCCTCGGCCTTGCGCCGCAGCCAGCGACACCCTCCGCGCAGGATCGTCAGCTCGCATTCCTCAATCAGACGCCCGACAAGCGCACTGTCTCGCCGGATCGCGTTGCCGCGCCAGCGTCGAAGAACGTCCTGCAGGCCGGCGCCGTCATCGCGGCCGCGCTCATCACCGGCATCCGCTCCGACCTGCCGGGTCAGATCACCGCACAGGTGACGGAGAACATCTATGACAGCCCGACCGGCAAGATCCTGCTTGTGCCACAGGGCACGCGCGTTATCGGCCAGTATGACAGTGGCGTCGGCTTCGGTCAGAGGCGCATACTTCTCGTCTGGAACCGGCTGATCTTCCCCAATGGCCGCTCCATCGTTCTGGAGCGTCAGCCTGGTGCGGACGCCGAGGGCTATGCGGGCCTTGAGGATGGCGTCGACTATCACTGGGGCGAACTGTTCAAGGCCGCTGCACTTTCCACGATTCTGAGCATCGGTGCGGAGGCGGGCTCGTCTGGCCAGGACAGCGATATTGTGCGGGCGCTGCGACAGGGTGCCTCCAATAGCGTCAGTCAAACCGGCCAGCAGATCGTCCAGCGCCAGCTCAACATCGCACCGACCCTCACCATCCGGCCAGGCTTGCCCGTCCGCGTCATCGTCACCCGCGATCTCGTTCTCGAACCCTACGGAGGCTGACATGACCAAGCTGAAATTGGGAGCGATCGTCGACGACAAACCGGTGAAGGTCACGGTGGAGTTACCGGCAAGCCTGCATCGCGACCTAACGGCCTACGCAGAAATTCTCGGCCGCGAAGCGAGGCAACCGCCGGCCGATCCCGTTCGCCTCATCGCTCCGATGCTGGAGCGGTTCATAGCCACGGATCGGGGATTTGCGAAAGCGAGGAAGTCAAAAGAACTGCCGAAACCGTCTGAATGATTGTGGCGGCAGCCGAGCGCGACATTGAACGCGCAAGACTGAGGAGGCGGCGCCAGGCCGGGTTATCATTCCGCGGCGACCACACCGCGCAGAACGGCAGAACCTCGCCGGCAAGCTGCCGATAGGCAGTTCCCGGAAACTGAGCCGCCGTCCCGGCCTCGCTCATGACCGTGACGCCTTGGCCGATCGCCACAAGCGACAGGAGATTGTCCCTCCCGACGTATTGGGTATCGATTTCTGGGTGACGCCCAAGATCGGCGAGGCGTTGAACCAAATAGTCGTGAATTTCCGATCCAGGGGCACCGTCACTTACAATGAATCTCTCGTCCACAAGATCACGCCAGCCAAGCTCCGATTTCTCAGAGAGAGGATGATCGCTGGGAAGTACGGCGAATACTCGCTCGGACCAAAGTTGCTCTGTTTCACAGTCCGACCACTGTGTGGTTCCCGTGATAAAAGCCACATCGAGTTGAAGTCGCCGGATCGAGGCAACGTGATCCGCAGGATCGCCGTCAAAAAATTCGACCCGTACACTTGCATGCTCCTTGCCGTAGGCTCCCAGCAGATCGGACAGGAATCCAGACGCGAGCGACGAAAAGATGCCGACCTTGATATGCCCCCGCTCGGAGCGACCTATGGCGGCCACATCCTTCGCGCCGCAGTCGATCTGTTGAAGTGCTTTGCGTGCTCGACGCACAAACTGCTGTCCTGCCAACGTCAGGCAGACGCCGCCGTTGTGCCTCTGAAATAGGGAAGCGCCGAGTTCGTCTTCGAGATCGCGAACGCGACGGCTGATCGCCGATTCCTGTATTCCCAAGGCCAAGGCCGCCTTTCGGAAGCTGCCATATTCGGCCGCCGCAAGAAAATACCGGATCTGGCGGAATTCAAGCATCGGTCAATTGCGACCGAGATCTATTCGAAATGATTCCTGGCCTCGCGACGGTCCATCGTCCGCTCGTTGCGAGCATCGCTCTGTAAGCACCATCTACCACGACCATCGCGCCCCGACCGCAGCTAAGGCAAGACCTCCCGATTCTCACCCTAGAATAGACGGCTACAGACGCTCATTGGCCGATGATCTTATATAGATTCGATATACCAACGTATCTTCGAAATATACCGTGTTCTGAAAGGGGGGGGGTGGCACGCCCGCGCAGATCGCGCACCAGTTCGCGGTGCAGGGGCTCTCCTCTCAGTCGAGATTCAAACGCTCAAACTGTCCGACATTCTAACAAGGTCAATAATCGTCTTGGCCTGCATCTTCTGCATGAGATGGCTACGGCGAACCTTCACCGTGATCTCGCTAACATTCAGGTCGGCGGCGATTTGTTTATTGAGGAGGCCCTTTACAACGAGCTTGAAAACGTCTCGTTCGCCGGGCGTCAATGTCTCCCAACGCGCATTCAAATCCAGCGAACGCGCTTCGCTCTCGCGCCTTCGCCGGTCTTTTTCGATCGCTTGTTGGATAGCATCCAGCAGGTCTTGGTCGCGAAACGGCTTGGTCAAGAACTCGAAGGCGCCATTCTTGATGGCGTTCACGCCCATCGTGATGTCCCCATGTCCCGTGATGAATATCGTCGGCAGATGAATGCCGTATTCAGGCATTTGCCGATGAAAATCGATCCCGCTTTGTCCGGGCATTCTCACATCGAGCAGCAGGCAGCCGGGCGCGTCCGGCATGGAGCTTTCCAGAAATTCGGCAACCGAGCTATACGAGCGCACCTGTAGCCCAACGGATGCGAGCAAATCTTCGAGCGCGGCGCGAACGGACCGATCGTCATCGATGACATAGACGATGGGCTGCGGCCGCGAATCCGCCGTCGGTTCATTTTTCATCAGGCTGCCTCCATGTGGCGCGGCAGGCGCACCTCAAATACGGTCCCGCCTCCAGGGACTGGAGCCGCGGAAATCTGTCCGCCATTCGCTTCAACGATCGTCTGACTGATGGTAAGGCCAAGACCCATGCCTCCCTCTTTCGTCGTCCAGAAGGCGTCAAAGAGGTGCTCACGAGCTCCCGGCGCCAGACCGGTGCCGGAATCGGCCACCGCGAGAACGATCGCATCCCGTCCATCCTGCGAGGCGGCAATTCGCAGACGACGCTCGGGCAATGCGCGGTCCGACATCGCCTCGGTCGCATTGAGGACGAGATTGCTGATGACCTGCTGGATCTGGACCCGATCGGCAAAAACGCGAGGTAGGCCGTCATGCAGGTCCAGTTGCAAGGCGACGCCGCCACGCTCGATCTCGCCGCGCGACAAGGTCGCGATTTCCATGACAGCTTCCCTGAGGTCGAATGGTTGTCGGCGCGGCGCCTCGCCCTTCGAAAGGGCGCGAATGCGCGCGATGACCTGGCTTGCCCGGTTGGCATCGCTGACGATGCGGTCGAGCGCGAGGCGGGCCTTGTCGAGATTTGGCGGCTCCTGGGCAAGCCATCGGGTGCACGCGCCGCCGCTGGCGACGACGGCAGCCAGGGGCTGGTTGACTTCGTGCGCGATCGACGCCGACAGTTGACCGAGCGTCGTGACCCGCGCAATTCGCAAAAGCCGATCGCGCGCCTCCAGCGCCTCGGCCTTCGCAGCCACCATCCTTAAACTGAGATAGGTTGTAACGCCGATCGCAACGATACTAATCCCGGTATTGACGATGCCGACCTCATACGCACCGGAGTGGGTCAAGAAAAAACTGATCAGGGTCAGCGCGACACAAATGCAAGCGAGGGCCACTACAGCCGTGCCAGACAAGATGCGTGTCGCAACGAGAATGACCGCTGTGTAGAATACGGCCGCTGCGATGGCGTAGTCCGTGACCGTATCGGCGATAAAAATGCCGGCCATCGCAACGCCCATCGCGATCAACGTCAGCGCCGATCCGGGACGTATATCATTGGCGATCTTGAGCATTGTTCACCTTCTCGATCAACTTACCTACTTTCAATATTCTTCCCTGGAGAATCTACTCCGCCGTGTACCTAGATAACTATTGCTTCTCGGTCACTCGCCTGGCTCGAACCGCCACCGAGCAGATGTTACCAGCGGCTCCAGACTGAGACGACCGATAATCTGTTCCAAAAGGCGATCCTGCCGAGTGTCGGCTCGCACTGTCGCGCTCACCTGGACTCGGTTTGTGTCCTCGATATTCGTGCTTTCGAGGTCGCGGATGTGCAGCGCACCGGCGAGATCGCGAAGAAGAAGCGCCCGAACATGCGCCTCAGCCTCTCCATGGCAGATGATGCTGATCGCATATGCGCTGTCCAACGGGCTTGCGGCGAATGACTGGCGCTCAACGAGGCGCACGAGCGGGCGCAGAACTGCGTTGACGGCGATGACGAACGTCGTCGCAATCAATGCATGAAAGAAAAATCCGGCCCCACACAGCGCGCCGATCGCGGCGGAGCACCACAGCGTCGCGGCGGTGTTGAGCCCGCGCACATTCAACCCTTCCTTGAAGATGATGCCGGCGCCCATAAAGCCGATGCCGGAAACAATCTGGGCCGCAACGCGCGTCGGGCTCGCCTCGCCGGGGAACAGCCCGGCAAAGAGGACGAAGATGGCCGCGCCGAGCGCGACGAGGGTATTGGTTCGCAGCCCGGCCAGGCGCTGGCGCCATTGCCGTTCGAAGCCGATCAAGCCGCCAAGAAGGAATGCGCCCCCGAGCGTGAGTGCGGTGTGGCCAAGGCTTTGCCAATCCATCTGAATGTGTTCCCATCTCGTTGCGTCGGTCGCGCCCTCCCGAGGCGCAAGCCCGCGCTATTGCTGGAATTGCCACTCCACTCGCTGTCAGAATTCGGCGTGGGCGCGAAGCGACAGAATCGAGGCTGGTCCGCGGTCGGCGTTGTAGGCGGGGTTTGCAACAAACTGATAGTCGAAGGTGACGGTGCTCCAGCCGTTGACCCGCAAGGCGTAATACGCCTCGACGATCGACTCGTGGCCGTAGCGCAGTCTCCCATCACCGATCAGCAACCCCGTGCCTCCGGCGGCGAGGAAGTTACGATGTGCACTCGAGAGGCCGTTGACCGCAGCACCGACTCCGATCGTGTCCGCAGGCCGTCCCCATGCAGAACCCTTTAGGGAGAAACCACCGGAAATGCTGCGGTCGATGTCCGTGAAGGAGAGGATTTCGGTGCGGCCGTCGTTCCAGCTTGCACGGGCGAAAAGCCCGAGGTCAGCTGTCAAAGCCTGTTCGATATTTCCATAAAAGCCATACTTATTCTGATTGCGGCGCAGGGCCGTCATCGCATCGTTGATATCTGTTTGAGGGCTCGCTTGCGCGAGGTTGATAGCGTCGCGATACGCGCCGGTGTAACCACGGTTGATGAAAGCGCCGATCCGAACCTTACCCGGCTGCCCGAACAGGCTGTGCCGTTCCTCGAACTCGACGGCGCCACCGCCGCCCCCATTGAAGACCAAAACATCACTGTTCGGCTCCCTGGGCACTTGGAAGGCCCCGGCTCGCACAGCCCAATCCTTACGATTCAGCTCGATGACCGCACCGCGCGTCATGCCGGGAAGGTCGGCGGGGAAGTCATAGGCCCCCGACGACCAGATTGCCCAATTCATGAAATCCGCGCGCGGATCCTTGGCATAGGCATTCGCGTCGAAGAAATCGCCAACCGCGAAACGACCAACCGTGACAGTGACGCGATCGATATCGCGTCGCCCCGCCAGTTGCAGGGGGCCGTCTGCGACATCCTCCTGCTCGCCACCAAGACCGAATGTCTGCTGAAGATAGTAGCGCTGTGGCCGAAATTTCGGAAATTCAGCGCCGCCTTTTTGCGCTTCTCCATTTGGAAAGCCTGCGAGTCCGAGCGTCCCGTTCAGCCCGAAGCCTTGGGCTAGCTCGGGATTGAAATAGAACGCACCACCGTCCCAAAGCCTCACGCCAAGAAATGCGTCCGCGGTCCACGTCTCACGAACTTGCCCACCACCGGGCAGGCTGGCGCTGGAAGCGTAGGGGGAACGAATCGCGGGATAGCCTTGGGCGATGAATGTGGTCTGGCCATGAATATTCCAGTCCGGCGACATTTCGACAGTTGCCGGTGGTCTTGGGAGTGTCGAGGCCACATCGCCCAGTCGGTAGTTCAGGCCAAGCGTGAACCTCTGGGTTCGGGGGCGGACGGACACATCGCGCAGTCCGGCACCATCGAGTCGATAGGTCGAGGAAGCCAGATCGAGGTAGTCGTACTGGACGCGTGCCGTCCATGGTCCGCCCAAGGCCATTTCGACACCTGCGCCTGCCGTCCACCCAGCGTGCCAGCGCCCCAGTTTTGACAAAACGCTGCCGTCATCGCCATTGATGTCGACGTTCGTTCGTGTCCAAGCGAGGCCTCCCGTTGCATAGGGGAGGAATGGGCCAAAAGCATAGCCGATCCTGCCACGCACCGTCCCCACGACATCCAGGGATGTGTTGAAGGGAGCCGGTATCCGTCGCGTCTCATCGGGCGGGCTCACAAAAGTGACATCGGCTTCCGCGCCGAGCACCCAACGATCGCTGGCCTGAAAGTTGTAGCCTCCCTGAAAGCCGCCGATCATTCCTGTCACCGTAGGCGGCAGGCCAACGGACTGATTCAAGACGGGGTTCGTTCCCGGGCCAAGGCTGCCAGCCCCGAAACCGGTGTGTCCGCCAAAATAGACGCCCGACCAGTCGGGCCCGCCCGATTCCACCTTATTGTCACGCGAGGCCCCCGGTGCCTTCGTTGGCATCGCCAGGATGGGTTGCGGTCCACTAGTGTTGAGCCGTGCCGCATCCGGATGGCCGGGAGTCGTTTGAAGTTCTTGCGCGTGCGCTTTGGTTACCTGAAGAACCGCTACAAGACCGAGCGCCAGCAAGTAGAAAGCGATCACCATCAGTCGGCAAAAAAGAACCCGACGACGCCTGAAAACCTTCAGTCCGGTGGTGATAGTGAAATTGGGAAGTCCGTGGGTCGTAAAATAAGTCATGGGCTACTCCTGGCGTCGGGTTGCGAGAGCGCCCGGCGCCAATAGCCGCGAGCTGCCCTCCTAGTTTTCTCGTGAATTCAAGCGGCGCGAGTTGTTGGTCGCGCCGCGACTAGATGGGTCGTCCATTTGAAGCTCCTTGCTGATCGAAGTCCGGTTCAGGTCCGGGCCTCGTGCTTTGGTTCCATGCAAGCGATCGTTTTGCGCTTGTGTGGCTCACCAGCGGCAACGCCGCATTCGCGATATCGCCGCTCTGTTCAACCGTGCGCCGCAACGCAGCAGGAATCTGAGCTTGAAACCGTCCAGCAGACGGCGACGAGCAAGGTGAACGGCCGCATGCGTCACGAACATCGCCAAAACCGCCAAAGCCCAACACAAACGTCTGTCCAACCGATTCCGAAGCGACGACCTGGCATCGCCCGGCTCGCGATTGTGGGGCGGACGCGGCGCTTGTCGCCTCGGCGGTGGCGGCCCTTGTCGCGGGCAGTCTCCAGCCTGCGGCGGCGCAAATCTCAGGATCAACGGTGATGTGGACATGATCAGGACCTCTCATGCGCTTGGCCGTCAGAACCATTGTCCGAACCGGCGGATGTAGACGGTCTTCATCAGTTGAGCGACGAGGCAGTAGCAGAGCAGCGTTCCGGCCAGCCACGGGAAGTAGGCGATAGGCAGGGGCTGCAATCCGATGGCTGCTCCCAGCGGAGAGAACGGCAAATAGATCCCCAGTACGCAGATGACGCTCGACATCAGCAAGACCGGCAAAGCCGCTGTGCTGTTGACGAAGGGAATCTTCTGGGTACGCAGCATATGGACCACGAGCGTTTGAGAAAGCAGGCCCTCGATGAACCAGCCCGACTGAAAGAGCGATTGATGCTCCGGGCTATTGGCGGCAAAGACGAACCACATCAGAGCGAACGTCGTGATGTCGAAGATCGAGGACGTCGGCCCGATCCAGATCATGAAACGACCGATATTCTTGGCATCCCACTTCCGCGGTTTGCTGAGAAACTCCTTGTCCATGTGATCCCAAGGCAGCGCCAATTGG
This sequence comes from Novosphingobium sp. LASN5T, assembly GCF_003856955.1. Taxonomy (NCBI): domain Bacteria; kingdom Pseudomonadati; phylum Pseudomonadota; class Alphaproteobacteria; order Sphingomonadales; family Sphingomonadaceae; genus Novosphingobium; species Novosphingobium sp. LASN5T. The sequence goes on along the minus strand of NZ_RQSI01000023.1, from coordinate 34,547 downwards.
GAAATGTCGTACATCAGGTTTTGCACGAGCAAATGGATCGACAGCATCGGCAGGAACGGAATGAATGCGCTCGCCACCAGCACTGAAAACACGTTTCCGAAGTTCGAGCTGGCGGTCATGTTGAGGTATTTCATGATGTTGCCGAAGGTTTCGCGCCCCTTCAGCACACCCTCCTCAAGAACCATCAGGCTCTTCTCGAGCAGGATGATATCGGCCGACTCCTTCGCAATATCGGCGCCGCTATCGACGGAAATGCCGACATCGGCATCGCGCAGCGCCGGGGCGTCATTGATGCCGTCACCGAGAAATCCGACGGTATGACCGTTAGCCTGAAGCGCCTGCAATACACGCGACTTCTGGAGCGGAGTGAGCTTCGCGAAGATCGTCCGCTCCTCGACCAAAACGCGAAGCGCGGTGTCGTCCAATTTTTCTATGTCGCGCCCGAGTACGGCTTGGCCCGGTTCAAGTCCTACTTCACGGCAGATCTTGGCACTCACGACCGCATTGTCGCCCGTAAGAACCTTGACCTTGACGCCATGCTCCGCGAGCGCAGCGATTGCTGGTCCAGCCGTCTCCTTTGGCGGGTCGAGAAAAGTAAGGAACCCCTGAATCGTGAGATCGGCTTCGTCCGCGATGGCATAATGCGTCTTGGCCTCGGACGCCACAAACCCTCGGGTGGCGACGACCAGCACACGGAATCCGTCCTCGTTGTACGCCCGAGCCATCGCAGCCAGATTCTTGCGCTCAACGTCACCAAGGCGGATCAGATCTTTGCCTCTTCTGACGTGCGTAGAGATCGACAGCATCTCCTCAACCGCGCCCTTGCAGATGAGCAAGTGATCTCCGTCCTCGCCCTCGACGACCACTGAGAGTCGGCGGCGCACAAAGTCGAACGGAAGTTCATCGACTTTTCGGTAGCTCGCGGCCGTGTTCGTGATGGCTGGCTCCGCCCCGGCGAATCGCACGACGGCCTGATCCATCAGGTTCTTCACGCCGCTCTGGTGGTAGCTGTTCAACCAGCCCAACCGGAGAACGTCAGCGTTGGGTTGCCCGGTAACGTCGACGTGGTGCTCCAGAATGATCTTGTCCTGAGTCAGCGTGCCGGTCTTGTCCGTGCAGAGAACATCCATCGCGCCGAAGTTCTGAATGGCGTTGAGTCGCTTCACGACGACTTTGCGCCGCGCCATCGCTACGGCGCCCTTCGCGAGGTTCGAGGAAACGATCATCGGCAGCATTTCGGGGGTAAGTCCGACGGCGACGGCAAGGCCGAACAACAGCGCTTCCACCCAGTCGCCTTTGGTCAGGCCGTTGATGACAAAGACGACAGGAACCATGACGAGCATGAAGCGGATGAGCAGCCAGCTCACACTGTTGATGCCGCGATCGAACGCCGTTTGAGCGCGCGATCCGACGATCGCCTTGGCTAACGATCCGAAATAGGTGCGAGCACCCGTGGCAACGACAAGCGCGGTCGCCGTGCCGCTCACGACGTTGGTGCCCATGAAGCAGACGTTGGGCATGTCGAGCGCGTTCATTTCGCTGGACGCTACGCTCGCCGCGGACTTCTCGGCGACAGACCCGAGCGTGTCATACTTCTCAACAGGGATGGCCTCACCGGTGAGCACTGCCTGGCTCACAAACAGATCGCGGGATTCGATCAGCCTCACGTCTGCCGGGATCATATCCCCTGCTGAAAGACGCACGATGTCGCCGGCGACGATCTCTCGCATCGGGATTTCGAATGCTTCGGGATTTGACGTTGCCGATCCTCGACGAAGAACCGTCGCCGTCGTGCGGACCATCGCCTTCAGAGCTTCGGCCGCAGCGCTCGATCGGTACTCCTGAACGAAGCGCATCAAGGCGCTGGCAAGCACCATCACGATGATGATGGTGACTTTTGTCGGATCCGCATCCTCGCCATGTTGAAGCCGAAGCCAGATGTCCGTTACAGCGCTGATCCCAGCCAGGATCAGCAGCACTGCAATGAACGGATTCTTGAAAGCGCCAAAAAACTGAACAACCGCTGGCAGGCGTCGCTCTTGCGCAACCTCATTGGGGCCGTCTTTTGCCAGCCGTTCGATCGCATCTCGGGCAATCAGGCCGTTGCGGTCGCCTTTGACGTTTTCGAAGGTGTCATCCAACCCATTCTGGGCTTCACGGACCGCCTTCATCGACAGCTTGCGTTCGTCTTTTCCGCGCGGCTTGAGAGCCGCCTTGAGGATGGGGGCATTCATTGGATGAATCTCCTGCCGCAAGCGCCGAGACCATGCGCCTCTCGGCACGGTCTTCGGCGCTTGGGGTCTTGGTCGGCTGAGGGGATAATGAAACCGATGCATCTTCACGACGCTCGGCATTCGGACCGCGCTTGAGCAGCGCAGCCGCTCTTCACCAGGGAGGGTCCGCACCTTCGCGCGACCGTGCGATTCTGCGCGAGTACGGATTGCCGCCCCGGCGGGGGTGAAGCCCGTCCAGGCCGGCGGACACCAGAACCATCGCCGTGCTGGCCTTATGCAGCGTGAGGGAATGCATCACACGCCTCACGCCGCAAAGCGACCATGCTGGTAAACTGCAAGAAGGAGTCCGGCGCGCTCGATCAATCGGCGCAACCCGCCGCCCGTGTCTGGTTCGGCGTCAAGCATCCAGATGCATTCGAGCCGACCGGTCTCGCCATTGACACGCCACGCCGCGACCAGTCGAGTCCGGTTCGTGCGGGGAGACTTCGTGAAAGGACGGTCACGCTCGCATCGCGGGTCGGCGAATGCGGGATTGCGTTTCGGCGAGGCGATCCGCGAAACGCGGAGCGAAGCCGGCAGAGTAAAAAATTGGAGAGTCATGTCTCACCTCCGTGACGAGCCGCTCGGCCGTCACAGGCGAGACTGATGATTCAGACTCGCGAGAACGACCTGAGCGGCACGCTTGCTCGACTACTGTCGCTTGGCATTGCTCGTTGATCCTCATGCGTCGGCAGCGGGTTGGAGCCGCTAGATGACATTGGCTGGATATCACCGTCATTCCTTGAGTGACAGTGTCTTGCGGGGTTGATCCGATATACAAAACAATATCCGGGATATACCATCGTATATTGTAAGGTCTTCGGCGATAACTACCTGCGCAATATCAAGCCGCTTAGACTCACCGGACACGGGCGCGTCGACTTCACTAGCGATGTGATCGCTCTGATTTATTTCGATCCGAGGTCTAGTGTGGGTATCGATATGGTTCTTGTCGAGCGCATCGTCGCGCGAAGCCCTCGTCTTCGGCGATTGCTTTATTCGTTGTCCTTAACCTTTCTGAAAGCGGCGTTTCGGTTTCGCCGCACGGGCTTGGATGCCTTTGCCCGACCGACATTGCGTTTATCGCAGTGTCTCTTTCGTACTGCCTCTTCGCGGATACGACGTCGTTATGCAGCCGAGCCGAAAATGACGTCGGACTCGCGCTTTGTGCTCCGTCGCCTTTCTCTCAAACTTTTGATCGTGCTGATCTTTGCCGGTGCTCAAAGCCCGCTGCCCTGGGGATTCGGGAAAGCGCTTACGATGATGCTGTTTATGAGCGCGGCTATCAGCTGTGCCTTGGCCCTCATGAACCACCAACGATTCAGATTGGGAGTCTTGAGCTACTGGGACGAATCTTTGGCCTTTGTCCTGCTCGGCCAAACCGCGCGGATGGTGTTTCTACGTTGAAGTATTGCGAGTGCGCTATGCCGGGGGCTCTCGTCTTCAAAATACTCGCCAATAACCTGCCACGCGATACGGGAATCGCGAAGGTGGCCGTCGAGGCGAGACGCGGGGCAGCGACAACCGCCTGCGGCGTCGTTTGGTATTGGTTATGACGGAGCGTCGCACCACTCGCCGTCGCCGCACGCTGTTGACGGGGAAGATCATTCTCAATCAGCGATCGTCCGTGATAAGTTGCGTCGTCCGAAACTTGTCGGACACAGGCGCCTGCCTCGAAGTTCCTGCTGCCCTGAACATTCCGGATGCCTTCGAGCTGAAAATAGAACCTGGCGGCGCTTGCTCACAGTGTCGAATAGTCTGGCGGAGCGCTACGCGCATCGGCGTGGCGTTCGATTGACACAAAGCTAGAACGCGCCTTCACTTTCAAGGGCGAGTGTAAAGGCGCTGGCCCGAGATACTGGCCGCGCGCACGGCGCTGCAGGCGTGACGGCTGATATGGCCGGACGGCAGGCTACAGAAATAACAAGGACAATGTGTGGGGGAAAGAGCCAATCTCACAAGGAGAATGGCGCGCCGTACTGGATAAAAGTGCGAACGCATATGTGATTGAATCTGCGATTAATTTATTTTGGGGCATCGTGATCCTCTCATCTTTCAGCGTTCGCCGGCTGCCGCCAATAGCCCCACCCAAACGGGTGCGCCGAACCGAACGCGGAGCTGATATCGGACCAAGTACAAGGTATCCGGTATTTTGCTTCTCCCGGGTCTATGAGGAAATGACTAGCTCTTTCCAAATCTGGGCCGCGTACGCAGTGGCTCTCTCCTAGTCCTGAAGTCCGCGGCATGTGTGATTGGGTACCGCTGGAATACATCGCAGAAAATCCCATTCTGCAGCGATGCAAATATCGAGTGCAAAATCGATTAAAAAATAGAGAGCTCCGCGAACTAGACGGCTCGACCGATGAGGGCACCAATGGTCGCAGTTGAGGCCATGGCGACTGCTCCCCAAAACACGACCCGAAGAGTGGGTTTCCATATGCTGGCGCCGCCAGCGCGAGCGCCGATCGCTCCGAGAACGCCAAGTCCGATGAGGCAGGCAATGGAGACGGTCCAGGTGGCGGTCCAGGCCGGCGACAGGAGAGCGACGGCCAGCGGCAAAGTCGCGCCAGATGCGAAGGTGACCGCCGAAGTGAAAGCCGCTTGAACTGGCTTCGCCATCACATGACTGGTCAGTCCGAGTTCATCCCGCGCATGGGCCCCGAAGGCGTCCTTTGCCATCATCTGCTCGGCGACCTGTCGCGCCAGTTCGGGCGTTACACCACGCTGCTCGTAGATCGCGGCGAGTTCGGCCAGCTCCGCTTCAGGTTGCGTGGCAAGTTCGCGGCGCTCACGCGCCATGTCGGCTTCTTCCGTATCGGCCTGGGAACTGACCGACACATATTCGCCTGCAGCCATCGACATTGCTCCGGCGACGAGCCCCGCTACGCCAGCAACCAGAATTTCGTGGGAAGCGGCGGTCGCGGCGGCAACACCGACGATCAGACTCGATGTTGAAATCAGCCCGTCATTGGCGCCTAGCACCGCTGCGCGAAGCCAACCTATTCGTTCGATCAGATGGTTCTCTTTATGAAGGGCTCGCATGGAACATGGTCCTGAATTACATTTCTAAGGCTTTGTAACGCGGCGCTGAGCACATAGGAAAAGGCGCCTTGCCTTCGAGATCGATCTGGAAACTTGGCCGGTCAGGCTGATCAATGATGCTATCTTCCGATGAAACGCCTACCGTTCCATCGCCACATACGCTGTAGTCCAAAGCCGCATTCAACTTCAATCGCCGGAGTGTTGTCCAGGCCTCTCAACGTGACTTCATTTGCCCTGACACTCATCACCAGATGATATCGTCCGTGGTGCGACATGTAGACCTGATGGAGGCATTTTCCGCTGCTACAAAACGTAAGGCGGTCGCCACATCTGAGTTCATGAAGATGAAGAGCGATGAGACGAACGTTCCCAACGTCAATGAAGCGGCTGAAGCCACGCGTTGTTGTCAATTCATCGCCACATACCTTCCTGTATTTTTGAAGGCCTGCCCGCACTTCCGCCGGCAGGTTTTGCACGTAGAAAGGACTGGGTTGATTGTCATGGACAGGAGAACTTGCGAGCGAGAGGGCCGGCGAGACAAAGAAAAGTGACGTCATAGCGGCTAAGATTGCCACGTCACGGAGCCGATTCGATCTTTTCATGCTGAAACCTCCACTTCCAACGGCTGTTTCTCTCGTTCGACGACGGCTGCGGAGCGGCGCTCCATCCATCGGTAGATCGCCGGCAACAGCAGCAGCGTCAGAACGGTGGACGACAGGACGCCGCCGATGACGACAGTGGCGAGCGGTCGTTGCACCTCCGCTCCCGCGCCCTGTGAAATCGCCATCGGTACGAAGCCGATTCCCGCGACCATGGCGGTCGACAATACCGGACGGAGCCGATCCGTGGCGGCTTGCCGGACTGCCTCGATAACAGGCAGCTTCCGCCGCAACGCATTGATATGATCGATCAGAACGAGACCATTCAGCATCGCGATGCCGGAGACCGCGATAAAGCCGATCGCGGCGGTGATCGAGAATGGCATGTCACGTAGCCAGAGTGCCAGCACGCCACCGGTGATCGCAAACGGAATACCGGTATAGACGACGGCGGCATGACGGACGCTCCCCAACGCCGAATAAACGAGCAAGAAGATCATCAGCAGCGCCGCCGGCACGACGATCATCAGACGGGCTCGGGCCGCTTCTAGCTGACGGAACTGGCCTCCGAACTCGATGCGATAGGATTCAGGCAGCGCAAGCTTGCCGTCGAGGCGTGCACGCGCTGCGGTCACATAACCTTCGATGTCGCTGGTGTTGAGATTGACCATCAAGGCGGCGCGGCGCTTACCATTGTCGTGCAGGATCGGTTCGACCGTTCTCATCTCGCGCAGACTTGCAACGCGGTCCAGCGGCACAAGGCCGGACGCGCCGACGCGCAATGGAAGGGAGAGGATCGATTTTGTGTCCGCGCGTAAGGACTCGGGCATACGAACGACGATCGCGTGTCGATGCTCTCCGTCCGCGATGAAGCCGACCTCGTCCCCACCGATCGCTGACGCAATGGCACGGTTGACCTCGGCGGTTCCCAGCCCCAACCGCACCATCGCGTCGTGATTGATCTCGACCACCACACTGTGGGTGCGGCTGGCCGCTTCGAATGCGGCATTGGCGGTGCCGGGCACGCCTTGCAATTCCTCTCGCGCCTGCGCGGCGAGCCGCTCAAGCACGTCGTAGTCGTCTCCGAATATCTTGACCGACAGATCCGCCCGCGTGCCCTCCAACATTTCGTTGAAGCGCATCTCGATAGGCTGCGCGAAAAGGAATGACTGCTCCGGCGCCAGCGCAGTGGCAGCCTTTTCGATCGCCGCAACCAGCTCGCTCTTGTTGCGCGGCATGTCCGGACCTTGCGGCCATTGGTCGAGCGGCTTGTAGAAGATGTAGAGGTCGTTCTCATTCGGCGGCATCGGGTCGGTCGCAACCGCGCTGGTGCCGATGCGGGAGAAGGTTCGGGTCACTTGCGGAAAGCGACGCAAAATTTCACGCTCGGTTTGCTGCTCGATCTCAAGGCTACGGTCGAGCGACATCCCCACGGGCTTGTAGACCATCGCCGTGATGGAGCCCTCATCGAGGCGTGGCGTAAACTGCGAGCCAAGGGTCAGGAATATCCTCAATGCCACGGCCAACAGGACTGCCGATGGAACGAGAAGGGCAGCGGGATGACGGAGGGCGAAGTCCAGGACGGGACGGTAGCCCCGGATCACGAGGCCGGCGAAGCCACCGTTATGCGTGATGTGGTTGTCGGCGGTTATCTCCGGGAGAGAATCTTCCTTTTCACTGACGCTCGGCTGACGCACCTTCTCGCCTCGTAGCAGCCGGGCGCACAGCGCCGGCACTAGCGTAAAGGTAACGATCAGCGCCGCTGCCAGCGCCAGCATCACGGCTTGCGCCATCGGCTGAAACAGCTTCCCCTCGACGCCGCCCAGGCTGAGTACCGGCACATAAACCAGCGCGATGATGGCCATGCCGAAGAACACGGGCCGCGCCACGCCCCCCGCAGCGTTGATGACGATGCGACGGCGTTCATCGGCCGTCAGCTCGCGCCCCTTGAGGCGCTGTGCCTCGCCCATCAGACGCAATGTGTTTTCCACGACGACGATCGCGCCATCTACGACCAGGCCGAAGTCGAGCGCGCCGAGGCTCATCAGATTGCCCGATATACCGAGCGCATGCATGCCCGAGATCATCATGAGAAAGGCCAGCGGGATGACCGACGCGACGATAAATGCCGCGCGCCAGTTGCCGACCACGATCAGCAATACGACGGCGACCAGCAACGCTCCCTCGCCAAGGTTGCGCTCGACCGTCGCGATGGTGCGATCCACCAATTCTGAACGATCGTACTGAACCTGAAGGATCATGCCTTTGGGCAGCGCGGCGCGCAGGTTCGGCAATTGCGCATCGACGCGCCGGGCAACGTCCCGGCTGTTCTGCCCGACCAGCATCATCACTGTGCCGAGCACGGTTTCCTTGCCGTTGGTGGTCGCGGCGCCATCGCGTGGAGCATGGCCGATGGTCACGGTCGCCAGATCCGCTACAGTCAGCGGCCGCACGCCACCTGCGAATTTCACGGGTAATGCGCGGATCATCTCCGCCGTCGTGACACGCGCTTCGGTTCGGACGGTGAAGCGTTGGCCGTTCTTGGTGATGGTCCCGCCGCCGGCATTGGCGACGTTGGCGCCAACAGCCTGGGCAAGCTCGCTCGGCGTGATGCCCGCTGTCGTGAGCTTCTTCAGATCAGGCTCGATGACAAACTGACGTTCGAGGCCGCCGTTGGAATTGACGTCGGCGACCCCCTCGATCGCGCGCAGCATCGGGCGCACGATATATTCCTGAGCCTCGAACAACTCCATCAGTTGTTGCCGCTCGTCCAAATCGGACGGCGGTTGCGCCCATTCGAGTGTGTAGTACCAGATTTCGCCAAGCCCGGTGGTGATCGGAGCGAGGCGCGGCGATGATCCGGCTGGCAGCATGTCGCGCACTGCGGAAAGCCGCTCGTTGACGAATTGGCGTGCGCGAAGCTGGTCCGTGCCGTCCTGATAGATGAGCGTGACCTGTGACAGTCCGGTCTTGGTGAGCGATCGCATTTCCCGCAGGCCCGGCTGACCACCCATGCTGCGCTCGATGGGCAGCGTCACAAGACGCTCGATTTCCTCTGGCGCCAGGGCAGGAACAGTCGTGTTGATCTGCACCTGCACGCCTGTGATGTCGGGAATGACATCGATTTGCAGATTCACGAAAGACCAGATTCCAAGACCAGCGATCAGCAAAGCGATGATCATCACCGTGGCTGGTCGACCGGTTGTCCATTCCAGAATCCGCCGCGTCATCGGGACACGCCGTCGAAGCTGCGGCCGCCATTGAGCGCCCGAAGTTGAAGCATCGCTTCCATAGCCTCACGTCGCGTGTCGAGCAGAGCCGACAGCGCGTCCAGATACTGGCGCTGCATCTCGACGTAAGTTGCGATCGGGATCGCTCCCTGGCGATAACTATCGGCGGCGGCGGTAGCTGCGGCCGCAAATTTCTCGGTGGCCCCGGCTGGCCAGCCCGCAAGGGCTCGACGCTTCGCCTCGTAGTAGGCTGCCTGTTCGTAAACCTGCCTCGCGATCCGTCGGTTGGCGGCGAGCAGGGCCGCATCGCCCTGGGATTGACGGCTCAACTCCTGTGCGAGGCCAGCAGCCTGGCTATTCCAAAGCGGCAACGTCGTCGTCAGCCGTATGCCGAAATTGGTCTCGCGGCTGTCTGACTTCGCGCGATTGAAGTAGGGACCGACTGAGACGTTCGGCACACGCGCTGCTTGTGCGAGGTCAACGCGCAACCCTTGCTGCTGCAATTGCGCGCGCAGCGACTGAATCTCGAAATTGTTGATGCCAGCTTGTTGCGCCATGCGCTCGACCGACGGAAGGCCGGGCAGCGTGATATCGGGCGGAGCAATGCGGAGCCGCGCTTTGAGCGGCGCGCCGCGAAGTTGATTCAGTTCGTAGACGATCGTGCTGGTCTCGGAATCAGCCATCGCGGCATTTCGCTCCGCCGTGATGGCACCCGCATCCAGAATGGCCGTGTCCAGCGTGGTGGCGATGCCCGCCGGATCCCGCTGCTCCACAACGCGTGCAAGCTCGCGCATCCGCGCGGCAACGTCGCGTGCCGCGGCGGCTTTCCGCTCGGCCGCGAACAAGGCATATCCCAAAGAGCGTGCCCGGCTTGCGAGCGTTGCGTCGAATTGCGCAAGACCGAGCCGCGCCAGCGCGATCTGATGCTCGGCGATGGCGCGACGGAGCGCCCCGCGTCCGGCAAAGTCGAGCGGCTGCATAATCGACAAGCCATATGTCGGCCCGGCGCCTTTCGGTGCACCTGTCAGGCCGTCGGCCATCCGGCGTTCGCCTAACTCGAATGCAGCTTCAGGGTCCGGCAGGCGATCAGCCGCGTCGCGCTCAACACCTGCAAGCCCGATCTGCTGGAAATAAAAGCGTCGTTCGGGGTTACTTGCCACGACGGAATTGGCAAGTGCATCAATCGACAGCACGGCGGCCTGCTGAGCGAAGGCTGGGGTCACCAAGATAATTGTTGATATGCGAACGATTATCAGGAGCAATTTTAACATTGGCACGAGTCTCAACACTGACTTCTAGACGCCTGATTGCCACGCTAGTCTGAACACAAGCTGTCAGCGTAAATGCAGGTTGATCCAGTATCGGACTGCAGCAATCAGGAGACATGACCATTCGCATTCTTCTTGTCGAAGACGATCAGGACATTGGCGCCCGCCTGAAGGAAGGGTTGGCCAGCTTTGGCTTTGTCGTTGAGCATGTGGAAGATGGTGAGCACGCCCTTTCCTTCGCGCTGCAAGAAGAATTCGACGCGATCGTTCTCGATCTCGGTTTACCCGGCCTGTCAGGCATCGAGGTCTTACGGAGGTTGCGACGTACCGGGGCCGCCACACCGGTCCTGATCCTGACGGCGCGCAGCAGCTGGACTGAGAAGGTGGAAGGTCTCAATGCAGGGGCTGATGACTATGTGGCGAAGCCGTTTCACGTCGACGAAGTCGCAGCTCGCCTGCGCGCGCTGATGCGGCGCGTCGCGGGCCAAGCCACCTCCGAATTGCGCCACGGAGATATCGTGCTTGACCCCGTTGCCGGCACCGCCAATGTTGCGGGCCAGCCGATCGAATTGACGGCACAGGAATTTCGCCTGCTCCACCTCTTCCTGCATCGCGTCGGCCGCGTCGTGACGCAAGCCGAGTTGCTCGACCATCTCTACGGCCTGAATGAGGAACGCAGCTCGAATACGATCGAGGTCTATGTCGGTCGGCTGCGACGCAAAATCGGCCGCGATACCATCAGGACCCTGCGCGGTCTGGGCTACAGGTTCGGCTGATGGTCAGAAGTCTGCGCGCCCGGCTGCTGGTTGGCGTTATTCTCACGACCGTGACAGGTATCGCTGTCGCTGGCGTTTCGATTTCCGCGCTGTTCCGGGCGCACGTCACGGAGCTTGTCAATGCCGAGCTGATCGGTCATCTCGACGAGCTCGAAGGTCTGTTGGCCCGCACGGCCGACGGACATGTCGCTCTGGCACAAAGGCTCAGTGATCCGCGCTTCGCGCAGCCCGGGACTGGCTATTACTGGCAGGTGAGCGATCGCAACGGCATCGTCCTACAATCAGCCTCCCTCGAACCGCAACGGCGTTTTCCGCCACCCGCGCGGGGGGCGGATCGGCAGCTTACTCGCTCAGTCGAAGCTGGCCCGGCTGGTGAGCCGATGATCGCATATGAGCGACCGTGGCAGACCGCTGAAAACGGTTACGTGCTTCAAATTGGCGCCGACCAGCGGATCGTCGATGATGTACTGAGACATTTTAATCAGGCGCTGGCCCTGTCACTCGGCACACTGGCAATAGCCCTAATTGGGGCCGGCACGTTGCAGGCCTGGTTTGGTCTGCGTCCCATGCGCCGTCTGCGCGACGCGCTGGGCGACATTCGCGCGGGCAAAGCAGAAACCCTGCCTGGTGACTTCCCGTCCGAAGTTCGGCCGCTGGTCGATGATCTCAACGCTCTGATCGACGCCAATACCCAGATGGTTCGCCGCGCCCGCACGCAGGCGGGCAATCTCGCGCATGGCCTGAAGACACCATTGGCCGTGCTGACGGACGAAGCGCGCCGGCTGCTCGCGAGAGGTGATACCGAGGGCGCCGCGGTCCTGACTCAGCAAACAGGGCGGATGCAGCGCCAGATTGATTTCCAGCTTGCCCGAGCCCGTGCCGCAGCCAACGCCGGCCTGCCTGGCGTCATCACGCAGGTCGAACCTGCCTTCGCATCAATAGCCGCGGCGATGCGGCGGCTCTATGCTCATCGTGAGCTGACGATCGTCCATACAGCCGAGACGGAATTGCTTGCCGCCGTCGATCCCAACGACCTTGACGAGATGGTCGCCAACCTGGTCGATAATGCCTGCAAGTGGGCTCGTGGTGTTGTCTCGATCAAGGCTACGCGCGATACCCCGACGGGGCAGCTCCTTATTACGATCGTTGATGACGGGCCAGGCATCCCGGCTGATGCACTAAACCGCGCGTTCGCCCCAGGCGAGCGGCTCGACGAGGCCAAACCGGGAAGCGGGCTCGGACTCGCAATCGTCCGCGATCTCGCCACACTGCACGGCGGCTCTGTCGAACTATCCAATGGCAGAAATGGAGGCCTTCACGCGGAGTTGCGGCTCCCATCAGCCTGACAAGTTCAACGGCGTCTAGGTTGGGCGAGTTTCATCGTGGCCGCGTCGTCCGCGCACCATTCGACCTGAGCGATTCGGCGCGCTCGAAATCAGCATCCGCGCCGCTCTGATCTCCAGCGTTCGCTTTCATCGTTCCGCGTTCGAACAAGAAGGTCGGATTCTTCGGATCAGCCTTGATGACCAGATCATAATCCGCGATGGCACGATCAAAGAGTCCTTTACGCCCGAGTGCCTTCCCGCGATTATAATAGGCACCGAGGTAGTCAGTCCTCAGTTGTACGGCGCGATCGAAATCAGAAATCGCGCGATCAAGCTCTCCCTTGCTCATTAAAGCAACGCCTCGGTTGTTGAGCGCGACATAGTAGTCGGGGGACAAACGAAGTGCTCGATCGTAATCCTCCATGGCACGGTCGATATCTCCACTCGACCGCAGCGCGACACCGCGATTGTTATAAGCCGCCGCCAACTGGGTGATCATCCGCTCGCCTGCCTGGATAACCGCTGTGCATCCCCGGATCGAGCGATCGGGTACGATTTCGGCCGCATGCACGCACGAGTCCCAATCCTCGTCGCTCAAAGCTGATGTGGGCGACGAGTTAATTGCAAAGTACGCAATAAATATCGTTGTGCTCAATAACGTAAGAGCACAACGCTTCCAGCGGGTGGTTCGCGCTAGGATCGATGCAGTTCGTGTTCTCGTATACAGCGGCGTAATGCAAATGAGCAAAGAGTAGCCTCAAGTACGTGCATTATATTATTCCCAGTTTGTTCTCTAACAATCCTGTCTGAATTTTCCCTGACAATCGACGTTTGAGACATCCGATCTGGTCGCTTCCCGAACGAGAGTACACCCGTCGAGTGCTATAGAGATTACCAAGCGAGCGCCGTGCGTGCCATCCGACAGGGACAGATCCAAGACTCCCGGACTAAGCCTCAGTCTGGTAGCATGAAGACATCAGCGGTGTTTGATGTACTAGCAGCGGCAATCGACGGGACGGGATGGATCCGGACTCGGTCACGGGAGGGCAACGAGGAGCCGCTATCCGGAAGAAATCGTCCTGCAAGAATTGAACATCGCGCTCTGCGGCGCTGCCAACTTGAATGACCTCTGAAATATCTGGAGGTCAATACGGCGAATTGCTCTGCAACGGCGCTCCGCAAATATGCAAGATATCAACCTAATATTAAGTTGGCGCGCCCGACACGATTCGAACGTGTGGCCTCCACCTTCGGAGGGTGGCGCTCTATCCAGCTGAGCTACGGGCGCATCGATATTCAGATAGTGTCCGAGATCGACCACGGTCAATCGCGAATTCTAGAATCGACATGGCTCAAACGACGCGGGCTAAAGCCTCGCCGATCATCGCCATTCGTACTCCACAACCTCCTTTCGGTTTGCTTCCGTGGTGCTTCCGCGACCTCGAATGCGATTTTCGTGCTTCCTTCGAGTTTCGCCAATCGCTTGGTTTCACTCGTTTTTTACGACACCCTCGACCATCAGAAAGAGCTTGCATTTGCCTTCGGAGGGCAGCGCTCTATCCAGCTGAGCTACGGGTGCAACGGCGGCGGTGCCTAGCAGCGAGGCGCACGACTGGCCAGCGGTTTTTGCCCTGCGGTTTGCTCTCCGGATTTCCCGTCCCGGGCGGGTTTAGCGATTTGGTAGGGACAGCGGGCGTATCCCGCGCGGCATGGCATGGGATTCCGCCAGCGGCGCAGCGGCGCCCGATGGCGCGCCGGTGATGGGCGCGGCGATCGCGGATTCGCCGCCCGGTGCCGCTTCCCTCACCGACACGTGGCACGCCCTGCACGAAGCCGCCGCGATCGTCGGCGCGCTGGCCGGCCGGTCCGTTGCCGAGGATGCCGGGGCTTCGCCCGCGGCGATCGAAGCCTTTCCCGAGACGATCTTCCACGCCGGCGGCTGGCGGCTGGCGCTGGCCCAGCAGGGTCTGGACGATCTGGCGGCGATCCTGGAGACCGGGGTTTCCGCGCTGCTGGCTGTTTCGGCGCGCGGCCGCTCGCCGGCATGCGCCGCGGCAGCCTTGCACGACGAGTTCCGCGCGGCGCGGGCGGGTCTGCTCGCCCTGGTGGCGCCCAAGCCGGTCCGCCATCCGGTCTGACCGCGCGGCCACTTTACCTGTTCCATTTTTGTTCTTACGATGCCGGGCATGATCGATTCGTCCGTCATCCCGCTCGCCGATCTGCCGGCCAGCCCGCGCGAGGCGCAGGCCGTGGCCCGTGGCATCGCGCGGCTGTTCGCCCGCAACGACATCTGGTGCCTGCCGGAAATGCCGCTGCGCTCGGGCCGGCGCGCCGACCTGATGGGGATCGACGCGAAGGGCCATGTGGTAATCGTGGAGATCAAGGTCAGCCGCGCCGACCTGCTGGGCGACGGCAAGTGGACCGACTATCTCGACCATTGCGACCGGTTCTACTGGGGGCTGGCGCCGCATCTTGACCGCGCTTGCCTGGAAGGACCGGATTTCCTGCCCGGGCGCTGCGGCGTGATCGTGGCCGATGGCTATGACGCGGAGATCCTGCGCCCGGCGCCCTCGCACCCGCTGGCGGCGCCGCGGCGCAAGGCGGAAGTCGAACGGCTGGCCCGCGCGGCGCTGCGCCGGCAGGTGGTGGGGCTGGACCCGCACTGTGCCGGCTGGGGCGAAGGCTAAGCCGCCGCCTTCGCGATCCCGTCAGACTAGACCGCCCATCAAACCAGACCGCCCATCAAACCAGACCGGCGGTCTGCGCCAGCAGCCAGCCGCCGATGGCGATGAACAACAGGGCCGCCACCATCCGCACCACGCCCAGCGGCACGCGGCGGATCAGTTCGCTGCCCAGGAACACCGCGGGCACGTTGGCGATCATCATCCCCAGCGTGGTGCCCGCTGTCACCGCCAGCGCATCGTGGAAGCGCGCGCCCAGTGCGATCGTGGCCACCTGCGTCTTGTCGCCCATCTCGACGAGGAAGAACGCCACCAGCGTCGTCAGGAACGGCCCGAAGCGGCCGGGCTTCTCCTCCTCGTCATCGAGCTTGTCGGGGATCAGCGTCCACAGGCCCATGGCGATGAATCCCGCCGCCACGGCATAGCGGAACCACAGGCCATCGAGCAGCGAGGCCGCCGTGGCGC
Source organism: Novosphingobium sp. LASN5T (assembly GCF_003856955.1). Taxonomy (NCBI): domain Bacteria; kingdom Pseudomonadati; phylum Pseudomonadota; class Alphaproteobacteria; order Sphingomonadales; family Sphingomonadaceae; genus Novosphingobium; species Novosphingobium sp. LASN5T. Next base: position 18,888 of record NZ_RQSI01000023.1, on the reverse strand, counting down.
CGACCAGCGCGGCGAGGAAGTGGTTGGCCAGCGTGGCACAGAGGATGCCCAGCACGATCGGCCAGGGCTTGCGGAAGCGGGTGGCGAGCACGATGGCGAGCAACTGGGTCTTGTCGCCGATTTCCGCGAGCGCGACGATCGCGGTGGAAGTGGTCAGGGCTTCGATCATGAACGGTTCCGGGGCCGGGCAGCGGTTCGACACAACGGCACCGCACCCTCCCGCCCGGCCTGAGTGGAAAGCATGGTGCCATTGGTCTCGCCCGGAAGGCCCCCGCAAGGGCCGCTCCGCCTGCGCCATGGCCTCTCGGCCAAGCATGTTGACGCGCCGTCTCCGGCATGGGACCGCGCGATGTCCTGATGGCAGGACGGGCGCGGTGGCTACTCCCCAAGTAACGGGAGCCGGTTACGCCCCGCGCGCGGCGGACGCAAGCCCCAACGCGCTCACTTCTTCCCGACGGGCTTCACCGCCTTCTCGCGCGAAAGCCGCGTCATCAGCAGCGCCGCGCGCTTGGCCTGCCGCCAGATGCTGGGCACATCGGTGGTTTCGGCGGGCGAATGATCGCCGGTGCTGGCGGGGCCGAGGCCGACCAGCCCGTCGACGTCGGCCGCCACGAACGAGATGTCACCCGCGCCGCGCTTCAGCGGATCGAGCGGGGCCATCGCCGGCAGGCCCAGCGTTTCGTTCACGCCGTTGAGCCGCGCCAGCAGCGCCTGGTTGCCGGGCGTCGGCGCCATCGGCGGATAGCCTTCCTCGAACGTGATGGCCGCCTGCGCGCCCGGCCAGGTGCGCGCCACGATCGCGCGCATCCGCTCCATCGCCCGCCGGTCCTGCTCGGGGCTGAGCGAGCGCAGGTCTCCACGCGCGATGGCCTTGGCCGGCACGATATTGGTCTTGCCCGCCGCCGCAACGTGCGCCGCGTCGGGCGCGAGCGTGGCCTCGGCCCCGCCCGCGATCAGGCCGACGTTCAGCGTCAGGTTCGGTTCGGGCACTTCCTCGCGGATCGCGGCGATGATGCGCGCGGCGGCATAGATCGCGCCATCGCCCATCGCGGGCGAGAACACCGCGCTCGAATGGCCCGACTTGGCGGTGACGGTCAGCGTCCACGAATTGGACGAACGTCGCGCGATCGATCCCATGTCCTTGCCGTCTTCGCGCGACAGCCCCTCGAAATCGAGCGCCGCGTCGGCGCGCCGGCCGGCCGCGACCAGATCGGCACGCGCCACCGTGGTCGGCTCGCCCGCGTCCTCCTCGTCGCCGGTCAGCACCACCTCGATATTGGCGTCCTTGAGCGTGCCCGCCGCCTGCATCGCGCGCAGCGCGGCGATCATCACCGCCATGCCGCCTTTGTCGTCGGCCACGCCAGGGCCGGTGGCTTTGTCGCCCTTCAGCGCGAACGTCTGGAACGGCGAATCCGGTTCGAACACGGTATCGAGATGGCCGATCAGCAGCAGGCGCTTCGTGCCCTTCGCGCCCTGGTGCGTCAGGATCAGGTGCCCGGCGCGCCCGGTCTGCTCCATCGGCACCCAGCGCGCGGCAAAGCCCAGCGCGGTGAATTCGGGCGAGACGATGTCGCGCACCTTGCGCACGCCTTCGAGGTTCCGGCTGCCCGAATTCTGGTTCACCATTCGTTCGAGCAGCGCCAGCGTGCGCGCCTGTTCGGCATCGACGGTGGCGATCATGCGCTGCTCCGCCGGCGTGGCGGGCGCGGCCAGCGCCGGCCCGCTCCCCAGTGCGCCGACAACCAGCGCTGCGCCGATGATGGAACCCGCAAACTGATGATACCGCATCGAAATCCCCGTCCAGTTCAGCGGCGCACGTTGCCGCCCGGTCCGGCGGCGGGCAAGGCCCTTTGCGCAATTTCCTTGCTTTTCGAACCAATCGCGCTTATGTGCGCCGCAGCAAGACCGGCGGCCCCGTGCCGCAAGCCGCGTCAGCGTGAGATTCCGCCTCCATTTGCCGAGGGCATTTGCGAAAGGCGCGATCCGGCCCGGCCCCACGGTCTCTTGCCTCACGGCTTCCCCTTTCACGCATGGGTCGCATGGTACGACCCCTGCCGCGCCCGCGATTCTTCGCGGAGCGCCAACGAAAGCATTGTTTTTTCATGTCCTATTTTAGCGATCTCGGCCTTGCCGAGCCCATTCTGCGCGCGCTCGAAAGCAAAGGCTACAACGATCCCACTCCCATCCAGCGCCAGTCGATTCCGGCGCTGCTCGAAGGCCGCGACCTGCTGGGCATCGCCCAGACCGGTACCGGCAAGACCGCCGCGTTCGCGTTGCCCTCGCTCCACCGCCTTGCCGCCGATCCCAAGCCGCGCAAGCCCGCCTCGTGCCGGATGCTCGTGCTTTCGCCCACCCGCGAACTCGCCGCGCAGATCGCCGACAACATGAAGGGCTACGCCAAGAACCTGAATCTCTCGGTCGATTGCGTGTTCGGTGGCGTGCCCATCGGCAAGCAAGCCCGCCGGCTGGTGCCGGGCATCGACATCCTCGTCGCCACGCCAGGCCGCCTGCTCGACCTGATCGACAACCGCGCGCTCACGCTGGGCCGGGTCGAGATCTTCGTGCTCGACGAGGCCGACCAGATGATGGACCTCGGCTTCATTCACGCGCTGCGCCGCGTTGCCAACCTGCTGCCCAAGCAGCGCCAGAGCCTGTTCTTCTCGGCCACGATGCCCAAGTCGATCGAGGATCTGGGCAAGCAGTTCATCAACAATCCGGTGCGCGTGGAAGTGGCGCCGCAATCGACCACGGCGGAACGCGTCGACCAGTTCGTCACGCTCATCAACCAGGCCGAAAAGCAGGCGCTGCTGACGCTGCGCATCCGCGCCATGCTGGCGGACAAGTCGCTCGACCGTGCGCTGGTGTTCACCCGCACCAAGCACGGCGCAGACCGCGTGGCGCGGCACCTTGCCGGCGCCGGCGTGGAAGCGCGGGCGATTCACGGCAACAAGTCGCAGGCGCAGCGCACCGCCGCGCTCGAAGCCTTCCGCCAGGGTTCGTGCCCGATCCTCGTCGCCACCGACATCGCGGCGCGCGGCATCGACGTTTCGGGGGTGAGCCATGTGTTCAACTTCGAGCTGCCCAACGTGCCCGAACAGTACGTCCACCGCATCGGCCGCACCGCGCGCGCCGGCGCCGATGGCGTGGCGATCAGCTTCTGCGCGCCCGATGAGAAGCCCTATCTGCGCGATATCGAGCGGCTGACCGGCGTTAAGCTGATGCCGCAGGCGCTGCCGGAGAACTTCATGCAGGAAGCCGCCCGGCTGCCCGCGCCCGCGCGCCGGCCGCAGGAAGACGACGCCCCGCGCCACCAGCAGGGCAATCGCCGCGATGGTGGCCAGCGCAGCGGGGGCGGCCAGCGCAGCGGGGGCCAGCGCAACGGGGGGCAGCGCAGCGCGGGGCAGGGCGCCGGAGGTCAGCGCACTGGCGGTGGCCGTGGCGACCAGCAGGCCCATGGTGGCCGCGCGCAGGGTCGCGACGGCAAGCCGCGGGACGTGAGCCAGCGGCAGGAACGCCGCGACGGCCACAACGATCGGGGTCCGGTGCGCAATCCGCTGCATACCGAGCGCGCAGACCGTCCCGAAGGCGAACGCGCAGGGGAGCGCGACGGCCAGCAGCGCCGGTTCCGCCCGCGCGGCCCCGGCAATGTCGGCCAGCACCGCAACCGGGTGCGCCGCGCCGGATAAGCGGCGACACATTGCGGAAATACAATAATGCGACGCCGGCACTGTCCCACAGTGCCGGCGCTTGGCATAGGAGAGGCATGACTCGTCGCACGCCCCCATCCGCTTCCGTGCCTTCCGCGAACGGAATGCCGGTGTGCGAGGGAATGCGCTGGATCGTTCCGGCTTCGTCCGCAAAAGGCGGAGCTTCATGAACAGCATCGGGCTTTCCGCGCTGGCGATGACGCTGATCGTGGGGGTGCGCTATCTCCTCACCAGCGGCCTGTTCGCCGCGCTCACCGGGCGGAAACGCCCGGGCCTCTATCGGGGGCTGACCCCGCAGATCCGCAAGGAAATCGCCTGGAGCCTCGCCTCGTCGGCGATCTACGGCATTCCCGCCGGCATCGTCGCCTGGGGCTGGCAGGCGCACGGCTGGACGCGAATCTACACCGATCCGCGCGCCTGGCCGCTGTGGTGGATGCCGGTCTCGCTGCTGCTCTATCTGTTCCTGCACGATACCTGGTTCTACTGGACCCACCGCTGGATGCACCGCCCGCGCGTGTTCCGCGCGGTGCACGCGATCCACCACGCCAGCCGCCCGCCGACCGCCTGGGCAGCGATGAACTTCCACCCGGCCGAAGCCGCGCTGGTCGGCCTGCTGATCCCTGCGCTGGTCTTCGTGATCCCGATCCACGCGGGCGTGCTGGGCCTGGTGCTGCTCGTCATGACGGTGATGGGCGTCACCAACCACATGGGCTGGGAAATGTTTCCGCGCCGGCTCGTTCATTCCCGGGTCGGCCAATGGCTGATAACCGCAAGCCATCATCAACGGCATCACGAGCAATACCGGTGCAACTACGGACTCTACATCCGCTTCTGGGACAGGCTGTGCGGCACCGACAAAGGGCTGGGCACGCTGTGAAATCCGCCTTGATCCTGCTGCCGGCCGCGGCAGCGCTGGGCGGCGCGGTGGCGCCGGAGCACGCGTCGCTCACCGTGGGCGTCACCGGGCTGCGTTCGGCCAGGGGGCTGGTGCAGGTGTGCATCACCACCGATCCGGCGACATTTCCCGATTGCCAGAAGGACCCCCACGCCCGCCATCTTTCCGTGCCGGCGCGCAACCCCGCGATCACGTTCGCCAATGTCGCGCCCGGCCGCTATGCGGTGGCGCTGTTCCATGACGAAAACGCCAACGGCAGGCTGGACAAGGTGCTGATGGTGCCTAAGGAAGGCTTCGGCTTCTCGCGCGATGCGCCGGTGCGGTTTGGCCCGCCCCGGTTCGCGGCGGCAGCCCTGACCCTTGGCGAAGGCGAGGTGCGGACGGAAATCCGCATGCGCTATATGCTGTGACGGAGAGCTGTCGATGCTGAAAGCGATGCACCGCGGCGGCGCGCTGGCGCCGTTCCGCTATCCCGCTTTCCGATCGATCTGGACCGCCAACCTCTTTTCCAACGTCGGCTCCACCATCCAGTCGGTCGCCGCCGCCTGGCTGATGACCGACCTGACCAGCAGCCACGTGATGGTCGCGCTGGTGCAGGCTTCGGCCACGATCCCGATTATGCTGCTGGGCATGATCGCCGGCGCCATCGCCGACAACTTCGACCGCCGCCGCGTGATGCTGGCGGCGCAGACGGCGATGCTCGCGGTGTCCGCCCTGCTCGCCGCGCTGGGCTATGCCGGCATGGTCGGCCCGTGGTCGCTGCTCGCGCTGACGCTGATGGTGGGCATGGGCACCGCGCTCAACGGCCCGGCGTGGCAGGCCTCGGTGCGGCTCCAGGTGGGCAAGGACGATCTGCCGCAGGCGATCGCGCTCAACGCCATCTCGTTCAATCTCGCGCGCAGCGTCGGCCCGGCCATGGGCGGGTTGCTCATTTCGATCTGGAACGTGAACCTGGCCTTCGCGCTCAACGCGATCAGCTATGTCGGCATGATCGTGGTGCTGTGGACGTGGCGACCGCACCGCGCGCACACCCCGCAGCGCCAGCCGATGTTCGCCTCGATCAAGGTCGGCATCGATTTCTGCGCGCGTTCCGCGCCGATCCGCAAGGTGCTGCTACGCGGCTTCGCCTTCGGCTTCGGCGCGGCCGGCTTTTCCGCGCTGATGCCCACCGTTGCGCGCGATCTGCTGCGCGGCACCGAACTGGACTATGGCCTGATGCTGGGCGCGTTCGGCATGGGATCGATCGTCACCGCGCTGTGGGTGGGCAAGGCGCGGCGGCGCTATGGCGCGGAAGCGGTGGTCTCCGCCGCGACGCTGGCCTTCGCCGCCGCGCTCGCCTCGCTCTCGTTCACCGCCTCGGTGCCGCACGCGATGCTCACCGCCTTTCTCGGCGGGTCCGGCTGGGTGGCCGCGATGACCAGCCTCAACGTCGCCATGCAACTCCGGTCGCCCGAAACGATTCTCGGCCGCTGCCTGTCGATCTACCAGGCGGTAACGTTCGGCGGCATGGCGCTGGGCGCCTGGGCCTGGGGCAGCGTGGCCGATCTGGGCGGGCTGCAGGTGGCGCTGCACGCGGCCGCGGCGTGGCTGCTGGCCTCGCTGGTGCTACGCGTGCTGGCGCCGATGCCCACGCGCGAGGAAGGACGGCTCGACATCGTACAGGAACCCGCCAATGCCAAACCCTGAAACGTCACCCGACGCCCGTCCGCTGCGCTCGCTGCTCTACATGCCGGCCAGCAACCGCCGCGCGATCGACAAGGCACGCGGCCTCGATACCGACGCGGTCGCGCTCGATCTGGAAGACGCTGTCGCGCCGGAGATGAAGGCCGAGGCGCGCGCCGCGCTGCTGGAGGAACTGGCCGCCGGGGGTTTCGGCCACCGCCGCCTGATCGCGCGGATCAACGCGCTGGACACGCCGTGGGGGCACGACGATCTCGCCGCGCTGGCCGCCGCGCCGGTGGAAGCGGTGCTGGTGCCGAAGGTGGACGACGCGGACGACGTGATCGCGCTTTCACGCGCGATGGACGCGGCCGGCTATGCGCCCGGCGTGAAGCTGTGGGTGATGATCGAAACGCCGCGCGCGGTGCTGGCGCTCGAACGCATCGCCGCCTGCGCCGCCACCACCCGGCTGGCCGCCTTCGTGCTGGGGCTCAACGATCTCGCCAAGGATAGCGGCATGGCGCAACTGCCCGGCCGTGCGGTGTTCCTGCCGGTGCTGACGCTGGCCGTGCTCGCGGCGCGCGCGCATGGCCTCGCCATTCTCGACGGCGTGTGCAACGCGATCGACGATTCGGCCCGGCTCGAAGCCGAATGCGTACAGGCGCGCGATGGCGGATTCGATGGCAAGACGCTGATTCACCCCGCGCAACTTGCCACCGCCAACCGCGTGTTCGCCCCCGCCGAAGACGCCATTGCCGAGGCACAGGCCATCGTCACCGCCTTCGCCGATCCGGCCAACGCCGGCCGGGGCGCGCTGCGCGTGAACGGGAAAATGGCGGAATTGCTGCACCGGACGCAGGCCGAACGCCTGCTGGCGAAAGCCGCCGCCATCGCCGCGCGGTGAAGGCCGCCCCGCGCCGGGCGGCGGGATCGTGCGTGGATCGCACCGGCGCAACTTAAACAAACCTTTACCATGTTGCGCCAGAACGGTCACAAACGGATGGCAAGGGCGCCTTTCATGGATGGATTGCGAGAGTTGGGCGGCGACGGTTTCGGCATGAACGCGCCTGACTATATTTCTCTGGACGACGACGCGATCGTCGAAGCGCCGCCGCCGGTCGTCGGACAGGACGAACGGCGCCTGCAGGTGCGCGCCTACAATTTCTGGACCGGCCTGCTCGATGGCGGCCCCTTCCCGCCGGTCGCGCCGCTGCTTGCCGGCCACCTGCCCGATTTCGCCGATCGCTCGGTCCTGCTGCATTTCGACGAAGGCTATGAAGATCCCGCGATCGTCCAGCTGGGCGCGTTGCTGGCCAGCGAATGCGGAGACGGGGCGATGCCGGCACGGCTCAGCGATGTTCCCGGCCGCACCCTGCTTTCGCGCATCACCGACCACTACATGCAGATCATCGCCAACGAGGCTCCGATCGGCTTCGAGGCGGAATTCGTCAATCAGGACAGCCGCAACATCCTCTATCGCGGCATCCTGCTGCCGTTCTCGTCCGACGGCGAAAAGATCGACTACATCTACGGGGTCATCAACTGGAAGGAACTGGCCGACCAGCAGACCACCGACGATCTCCTGCTGCAGATCGGTCAGGCGCTGGCCGCGGTGCCGGCGCAAAGGCCAAGCGGCATGGGCATGCTTGATGCGCTGAATGCGGCGGAACCGGCGGACCGGGCCGGCGTATGGGCCGATGGCCCCCGCGCGCTGGCGTACGGCGCGGACGAGGAGGAACTCGACCTTGCCGCGATCGGTGCGGAAATCCTGCCCTTTCCCGGTTCCATGGACGAGGATGAGGCGGGGAACCTGCCGATGCCCGGTTTCGGCGCCAATGGCATTCCCGGCGACGATGACATCATGGACCTTGCCGGGCTGGAGGAAGTGCTCTCCGATTTCGACGAGGCCGTGCTCGCGCCCTCCACCCCGATCAACGACGATTTCGGCCTGGCCGACTGGCTGGCTTCGGCACGTGAACTCGCCCACGCCGCGCACACCAGCGAGGATCGCACGCGCGGCGCGCTCTATGCCGCGATCGGCCGCGCCTGGGATTTCGCGCTGGCCACGCGCGATGCGCCGGAAGACTATGCCGACATGATCGCCGACGCCGGCCTTTCCATGCAGGCCCGCGCGCCACTGATCCCGCTGGTCAAGCTGGTGTTCGGCGCGGAATACGACAAGACGCGCCTGACCGAATACGCGACGGTGCTGGGCCATGCCGAACGCATCGGGCTGCAGCGCGGCGAACTGGGCGACTTCCTGGCCAGCGCGCCGGGTGGCCTCAAGGGCGTGGTTTCCACCGAACGCCGGCTGCGGCGCGAGGAAAGCGGCAAGGCCCGCGTGCCCGATGCCGCCGAAGTGCTGGCACAGGGCCTGCGCGCGCTGCCGGCCCGGCCGCTGGCCGATCTCCCCGCCGAAGGCCCGGAATTCGCGCTGGTGATGGTGCGCCGCCAGGGCGATGGCACCGTGGCGCTGCTGGGCGACGTGACCGGCGACCAACCTCTGTTCGAACGCGCCGCGCGCAGGCTGGTTGGTTAAGCCGCCTTGACCTGCCAGGCGGCGTGGACAAATTCCGCAACGCCACAGCTGGAGGCAAAAGCCGCCAGTTCGAGGAGGCGAGGCGAAGGAATATCGGCCATATTTCGAGCCGAGCCGACGCTGAAATGGCGGCTTTTGGTCCAGCCCCGAAGGGGTTGCCCTGAAACAGGCCCCGGCCGCGTTGCGCGGCCTTGAAAGAGGCCCGCTCTTCCTGCGGCCTCGCGCATTGCCAGGGCCTGTTTCAGGGCAACTGTGGTGTTGCGGAATTTGTTCACGCCGCCTAGCCCCCCGTTCATGGCGGGTGGAACGCAGGAAAGGACGCGCGTGGCATTTCCCGGATGGGGCTGGCTCGGCTGGAGCCTGGCCATGCTGGCGTTGATCGTGACGGGCGGCGGCACGGCGCTCGCCCTGGCGCTGCGCACCAACGCCGTTGCCGTGCTGGACAATGCCGACTGGCTGCTGCGTGGCGGCGGCGACGTGGTTCTGGCAGCCAGCGAACGCTATGGCCCCGATCCCGCGCAGAAGCTCGAGATGTTCGTGCCACGCGGCGCGCATGGGCCGCTGCCCGTGATCGTATTCATCCACGGGGGCAGCTGGGCCAGCGGCGATCCGCAGAACTACCGCTTTGTCGCCCGCGCGCTCGCACCACAGGGCTACGCCGTGGTCCTCGCCGGCTACCGGCTCTATCCGCGGGTCCGCTATCCCGGCATGCTGGAAGATGGCGCGCTGGCCCTGCGCTGGGTGGCAGACCATGCCGCGGCCCACGGCGGCGATTCCTCGCGCGTGGTGGTGATGGGGCATTCGGCCGGCGCTTACAACGCGCTGATGCTGGCGCTGGACCGGCGCTGGCTGGCGGCGCGCGGCCTGTCCGCCGATGCGCTGCGCGGCGCGGTCGGCGTTTCCGGCCCCTACGCCTTCTATCCGTTCGATACGCCCGCCGCGATTCACAGCTTCGGGAAGGCGCCGGACCCGCAGGATACCCAGCCCGTGGCCCACGCCCGTGGCGACGCGCCGCCGCTGCTGGTGGTGACGGGCGATGCCGATACCGTGGTCAAGCCGCGCAATTCGATCGCCCTTGCCCGCGCAATGGCCACCGCCGGCGTCCCGCTCCACGCCATCCTGCTGAAGGGCGCCAGCCACGAGGACACGATCAAGATGCTGGCCCGCCCGTTCGACCGCGACCGGCGCGTACTGGACGCGATCCTGCCGTTTCTGGCACGCGTGACCGCGCCCGCTTCAGGCGCGGTTCAGGCGGCGGCGCAATAGGCTGGAGGGTGACGATGCGCATGGCTACCCTTCGCACGATAGCGTCGCGCGCCACCTCGCTGGCGGGGCGAATCGCTGCCGGTTTCGCCGCGCTTTCGCTCACGGTGCAACCGGCGGCGGCGCAATCGGTGCTGCGCGATGCCGAAACCGAGGCGCTGTTCCGCGACATCTCCGCGCCACTGATCAAGGCCGCCGGCCTCGAACCGCGCAACGTCGATATCGTGCTGCTCAACGACGGCTCGATCAACGCCTTCGTCGCGGGCGGGCAGGCGGTCTATGTCCACAGCGGGCTGATCGGCGCGGCCGACCACGTCAGCGAAGTGCAGGGCGTGATCGCGCACGAACTGGGCCACATCACCGGCGGCCACATCATCCGCAACGACGAGGGCGCGCGCCCGGCCACGGGCATTACCATCCTCAGCCTGCTGCTGGGCGCCGCCGCCGCCGCCGCCGGCGCGGGCGAGGCGGCGATGGGCGTGTTCATGGCCGGGCAGCAGGCGGCGCTGGGCAAGTACCTCGCCTTCAGCCGCGCGCAGGAATCCTCGGCCGACGCGGCCGGCGCGCAATTCCTCTCGAAAGCCGGCATTTCCGGGCGTGGCTCGATCGATTTCTTCAAGAAGCTGCAGAACCAGGAGTTCCGCTATGGCTTCACCCGCAACGCCGACAGCGAGTTCTATTCCTCGCACCCGATGACGGCGGACCGCCTGACCACGCTGCAGGATACCTACGAACACGATCCGGCGTGGAACAAGCCCGAAGACCCCGCCTTGCAGGCGCGCTTCCTGCGGGTGAAGGCCAAGCTCTATGGCTATCTGGCCGAACCGCAGGCGACGCTGAACGCCTATCCGGAATACCTCAACGACGTGCCGGCCCACTACGCCCGCGCCTATGCCTACCACAAGGAGGCGTTCATGGACAAAGCGCTGGCCGAAACCCAGGCGATCCTGAAGCAGCAGCCGAACGATCCCTATGCGCTGGAACTGGAAGGGCAGATCCTGCTCGAATCCGGGCATCCCGCCGATGCGCTGGAACCGCTGCGCCGCGCCACCGCGCTGACCGGCAACGAACCGCTGATCGCCACGACGTTCGGCCACGCCCTGCTCGCCACCGAGAACAAGGCCAATTTCGACGAGGCGGAGAAGATCCTGCGCACCTCCATCGCGCGCGACCGCGAGAACCCGTTCGCCTGGTACCAGCTTGGCGTGGTCTATGAAGCCAAGGGCGATACCGCCCGCGCCCGACTGGCCAGCGCGGAACAGCAATTGATGTACCTTGAACTGCCCGAGGCCATGCGCAACGCCGAAGCCGCCGAAGCGGCGCTGCCCAAGGGCTCCGCCGACTGGCTGCGCGCGCAGGATATCGCCTATTCGGCGCGGGCGATGATTGAGCGGCAGGGCAAGAAGAAGTAGCGCAAGTTCATGGCTTCCCCGTTATCCCGCATCCGCCCGTTCTGGCTTCTCGCCATCGCCCTGCTGGTGGCCGGCACCGGCCTTGGCTGGTGGTACGAGCGCCACCGCACCGCGAGCGAAGCGGAGGCCGGCAGAGACGCCCAGCTTGAAGACACGCTCGCCAACGCCGGAATCAGCGCAAAGCAGCGCGCCGCCATGGAAGAGCTGGTGCGCGCCTATATCCTCGATCATCCCGAGATCCTGCCCGAGGCGATGGACCGGTTGCAGCAGCGCGAAGCGCAGGCCCGGATCGCGCCGATGCGCGGGGCGCTGGAAACGCCGTTCCCCGGCGCGATCATGGGCAATCCCGCCGGCAAGGTGACACTGGTCGAGTTCACCGATTTCGCCTGCACCTATTGCCGGCGCAGCGTGGGCGATGTCGATGCGCTGATCGCCGCCAACCCCGACCTGAAAGTGGTGGTGCGCGAACTGCCGATCATCGCGCCCGCCAGCGAACCGGCCGCGCGCATGGGGCTGGCCGCCGCCGCGCAGGGCAAGTATGCGGCCTTCCACAAGGCGATGTTCGCGGGCGACGCCCCCGGCGATGCCAGCATCGCCGCCGCCGCCGGTGCCGCCGGGGTCGATGTGGCCAAGGCCCGCGGCTTCGCGCGCGATGCCGGGGTCGATCAGGAAATCCAGCGCAACCTGGGCCTGGCGCGGCAACTCGGCATCAACGGCACCCCGGCGTGGGTAATCGGCAACGAGCTGCTGTCGGGCGCGGTGGGCAAGGAACGGCTGCAACAGGCGATCGACGCCGCGCGCAAGGGCTGAGACCGCGCCCGTTCCCCTTCCGCCGTCAGTCGGGCTTCTTGTACATGCTCGCCAGCGGCTTCGCCATCACCCGGCGCAGCATCGGCTCGAAGAACGACAGCGGCAGCGTATCGTAGTCCGGATCGAACGCGGCCTGATCGTACTTTTCGCAGAATTCGGCGCAGGCATCGAACCACGGATGATCGCGGAACCGTTCGCGCAGGTTCCGGTCCAGCCCCAGGTAGTGGAAGTAATAGTAGCCTTGGAACGCGCCGTGATTCTGGCAGATCCAGTGTTCCTCTTCCGTCACGAACGGCTTGAGGATCGCGGCGGCGACTTCCGGGTGGTTGTAGGTGCCCAGCGTATCGCCGATGTCGTGCAGCAGCGCCATGACGACATAGCGTTCCCCGCGCCCATCGCGGTGAGCGCGCGTGGCGGTCTGCAGGCTGTGCTGGAGGCGATCGATCGGAAACCCGCCGAAATCGCCGTCGAGCAGCCGGAGGTGAGTCAGCACGCGGTCGGCCAGGTGATCGGCAAAGGCGTAGTAATCGCGCCCGATGATGTCCCAGTCCTCCTGGGTGCCTTCGCGCATGGCGCGGAAGCGGGCGCGTTCGGCGGTATCGGTGGTAGCGGTCATAGGCTTCTTCTCCCGCCCCGCAGCTTACGCATCCGGCGGCTTTGCGCAACCGTGCGCTTGGCGCTAGAGTACCGGCATGGCCGTGCTGCCGTTTCAACCGACGCCGTTCTTCGGCAACAAGAACCGCGCCTTCTGGCGCCTGCAATTCCTTGGCTGGGGCGGCGCCATGCTGCTGCGCGCGATGTCGATCATCGCCAACGCGCAGCCATGGTCCAATCTCGTCATCCTGCTGATCGTGACGATCACGGGCTTTTCGATCTCGCTGATCCTGTCGGTGATCTACCGCGCGCTGATCAACCGGCGCCCGATCATCACCTGGGGCGTGACGGCCGTGGTGCTGGCCATCGCCGTGGGCATCTATGCCTTCATCGATTCGTGGGTGCTGAGCCTCTACCGCCCGAACAGCGAGGCCGGCTTCGCCCAGCGCTTCGTGGGCGTGTTCTACCTCGATCTCACGCTGCTGGGGGCGTGGTCGGCGCTCTATTACGCGATCAACTTCTTCCTGCAGGTGGAGGAACAGAACGATCAGCTGCTGCGGCTGGAAAACCAGGCGACATCGGCGCAGCTCGCCATGCTGCGCTATCAGCTCAACCCGCATTTCCTGTTCAACACGCTGAATTCGATCTCCACGCTGGTCCTGCTCAAGCAGACCGAGCCGGCCAACGCGATGCTGAGCCGGCTGTCCTCGTTCCTGCGCTATACCCTGGTCAACGAGCCGACCGGCCGCGTCACCGTGGCGCAGGAGGCGGAGACGCTGAAGCTCTACCTCGATATCGAACGGATGCGGTTCGAGGAACGGCTGCGCACCGAGTTCCGTATCGAGGACGAGGCGCGCAATGCGCTGCTGCCTTCGCTGCTGCTGCAACCGCTGGTGGAAAACGCGATCAAGTATGCCGTCTCCCCGCTGGAGGAAGGCGCGCAGATCACCATCGCGGCGCAACTCGTCGGCCCCACGCTTCGCGTCACCGTGTCGGACACCGGGCCGGGCTTGCAACCGGGCACCGACCCCACGAAATTGTTCGGCGTGACAAGCGATAGCGGCGACACGACATCGGTATGGAACGGCGGCCACGTTTCCACGGGGGTTGGCCTTGCCAACATCCGTGACCGGCTTGCCCAGGCCTATGGCGAAAACCAGCGGTTCGATATCGCCAACGGCCCCGAAGGCGGCCTGACGGTGGTGATCGAGCTGCCCTACGAGGCGAAGGAAACGCCTGCGCGGCCGGCACGCCCGATCGCCGGCTCAGGCACGGGTTTGGCCGCCAGCCTGGCTTCCGCCGGGTGAACATCTCCTCCCTGCCGTACCGCCCCTGTCGCGGCTCCCCCAAGACAAGCAAGGGTTACGCATGACCATCCGCACGATCCTCGTCGATGACGAAAAGCTGGCGATCCAGGGGCTGCAACTGCGCCTGGAGGCCTTTCCCGACGTGGAAGTGATCGACACCTGCTCCAACGGGCGCGAGGCGATCCGCAAGATCAAGACCGAGAAGCCGGACCTGGTGTTCTGCGACATCCAGATGCCCGGCTTCGACGGGTTCAGCGTCGTGCAGGGCGTGATGGAGATCGATCCGCCGCTGTTCGTGTTCGTCACCGCCTATTCCGAGCACGCGATCCGGGCGTTCGAGGCCAACGCGGTCGATTACCTGCTGAAGCCGGTGGAGGAAGACCGCCTGGCCGACGCGCTGGACCGCGCGCGCACCCGCCTGGCCGAAAAGCGCGGGCTGGAAGAGGCCGAGAAGCTCAAGAACGTGCTTGCCGAAGTCGCGCCCGATGCGATGCCGGACATGCCCGAGGAAACCGAGCCGACGGCGGGCCGGTTCGAGAAGCTGATCAACATCAAGGATCGCGGCCAGATCTTCCGCGTCGATGTCGATACGATCGAACGGATCGAGGCGGCGGGCGACTACATGTGCATCTACACCGGCGACAATTCGCTGATCCTGCGCGAAACGATGAAGGATCTCGAACGCCGGCTGGACCCGCGCGTGTTCCAGCGCGTCCACCGCTCCAAGATCGTCAATCTCGATCAGGTCCGGCAGGTCCGCCCGCACACCAACGGCGAATGCTTCCTCGTGCTCGAAAGCGGCGCGGAAGTGAAGGTCAGCCGGTCCTACCGCAACGTGGTGGCGCGCTTCGTGCATTGACCCATACCCGCGCTCGACACGGTCGCACGCAGTGGTAAGGGACAGGGCATGACAGACTTCGCCCTCCCCGGTTTCGACCTTTTCGCCTTCGTTTCCGCAACGCTGGACGAGGATTTCGGCGTCGGCCTGCCCGGTGGCGGGCATGACGTAACCAGCGAAAGCGTTATCCCGGCCACGGCGCGCTTTGCAGGCGTGATGGAAAGCCGCGACGCCATCACCGTCTGCGGCCTGCCGATCGCCGCCGCGTTCTTCCGCGCGCTCGATCCGGCGATGGCGGTGGAGATCCTCATCGAGGAAGGCGCGCGCGTCGCGCCCGGCAGCGCGCTGATGCGGCTGGAAGGCAACGCCCGGGCGATGCTGACGGCGGAGCGCAGCGCGCTCAACACCGTGCAGCACTTGTCCGGCGTCGCCACGCTGACGCGGACGTATGTGGACGCGATGGGCGATACCCGCGCGGTGCTGCTCGATACGCGCAAGACCATCCCCGGCCTGCGGCACCTCGAAAAATACGCGGTGCGCTGCGGCGGGGGGAGCAACCACCGCATGGGCCTGTGGGACGCGGCGATGATCAAGGACAACCACGTCCTCGTCGCCGGCGGCGTGGGCGAAGCGGTGCGCCGCGCGCTGGCCGCCGGGGTGAAGGACGTGATCTGCGAAGTCGACCGCATCGACCAGATCGCCCCCGCGCTCGATGCCGGCGCCACCCGCCTGCTGTTCGACAACATGGGGCCGGACCTGCTGCGCGAAGCCGTGGCGCTGGTGAACGGGCGCGTGCCCACCGAAGCCTCGGGCGGCGTCCGGCTCGATACCATCGCCGCCATCGCCGCATCGGGCGTGGACTACGTGTCGGTCGGCCGCCTGACGCAGAGCGCGCCGGCAGCCGACATCGGCCTCGATTTCACGCAGCTGGACTGACCCGATGATCCCGCTGCGCCGTCCCGCCCTGCTGGTCTCGCTGCTGGTGGCCTGCGCCGGCACGCCCGCATTCGCGCAGGCCGGCCAGTGCAGCGTGCCGGCGCAGGTGGACATACCCACGATCCCCGCGCCCGACGCGCCCGCCAATGCCGTGCCCGTCACCGGTTATTCGCTGGCGCTGACCTGGTCGCCCGAATTCTGCCGCACCCGCCAGTCCGATTCGCGCCACGCGATGCAGTGCGGGCGTGGGAACGGGTCGGCCGGGGGATCACTCGGGCGATTCGGCTTCGTGGTGCATGGCCTGTGGCCCGAAAGCGATGGCGCCACGCCGCCGCAATGGTGCAGCGCGCGCCCAGCGCCGCTTACCGCGCAGACCGTCCGCCGCAACCTGTGCATGACGCCCTCGCCCGCTCTGCTGGCGCACGAATGGGCCAAGCACGGCACCTGCGCCTGGCCAGACCCCGACGCCTATTACGCCAGCGCCCAGCGGCTCTACGGCGCGGTGCGCATCCCCGACATGGCCGCGCTTTCGCGCCGGGGCGACCTCAACGCGGGATATCTGCGCCGCGCGCTGGCCGCCCGCTCTCCGGGCCTGTTTGCGCAGGCGATCCGGGTGGAGGCGAATCGGGCAGGGTGGCTTCAGGAAGTGCGCATCTGCTATTCGCGCGTGCTGCGCCCCGTCCGCTGCCGCGATGCCGGCCTGCCCGACCGCGCTCCCCTGAAAATCTGGCGCGGCGGCAGCTAGCGCCGCTCTCGGAAGAACGCCCGCAGCAGGTCGGCCGCTTCGCTTTCCCCCATGCCCGAATAGACCTCCGGCCGGTGCAGGCAGCTGGGCTGGTCGAACACGCGCGCGCCATGTTCCACCGCGCCGCCCTTGGGATCGGGCGCGGCGTAATAGACCCGGTCGATTCGCGCGTGGACGATGGCGCCCGCGCACATCGCACAGGGCTCCAGCGTGACCCACAGGTCACAGCCATCGAGCCGTTCGCGATCCAGCACGCGCGCCGCTTCGCGAATCGCCAGCACTTCGGCATGGGCGGTGGGATCGCACAGCGTCCGCGGGGCGTTGTGCGCGGCGACGATCACCGCGCCATCACGCACGACCACCGCGCCGATCGGCACCTCGCCCGCATCACGCGCGCGCAGGGCGGCGTCCAGCGCCTCGCGCATCGGTGGGGGGAGCGGCCAGCGGGTCATCCGGGCGGCGCTAACCCGCCCCGGCACGCCGCGCAAATCGAATCGCCGTGCGAATCCTTGACTTCGCGCCGCAAATGGATAATTGCCGCGCCTTCCCGATAGACATATCGACTTTTGAAGCGAGTTTTATCCATGTCGCGTATCTGCGAACTGACCGGCAAGGGCCGCCAGATCGGCCACAATGTCAGCCACGCCAACAACAAGACCAAGCGCGTGTTCCTGCCCAACCTGCAGAACGTGACGCTGATGAGCGAGAAGCTGGACCGCAGCTTCAAGTTCCGCGTCTCGACGCACGGTCTGCGTTCGGTGGAGCACAACGGCGGCCTCGACAACTGGCTGCTGAAGCAGGCCGACGCCAAGCTGAGCCCGCGCGCCCTCAAGGTGAAGCGCGAGCTGGTCAAGGCTGTCGCCGCCTGATCACGGCGGCCCGCAAGGGCAATCCGCCGATGCTTCCGTCTCGGGCCGGGCTTTTGCCCGGCTCTTGTCGTGTCCGGCTTACCTCACAAATCCGATAAGCGCTGGCCGGGCCGCAGGCGCAGCTTGAGCAGCAGCGTCCGCTGCGCCCAGACCATCAGGTTGCTGTCGGCGATCAGCCAGACCACCACCGCGCCATCGGCATCCCGCGTCACGGTCATTCCTTCGTAGTTCTCGCGCAGGCGCGGATCGGTGATTCGCGCCAGTTCGCGCGTCGGCAGCACGCCGCCGGGACGAATCGCGGCGGGATCGGCGATCGAGATCGTCGTGCGGAAGCCCGCCAGCGTGAGCTTGCGCCCCAGCACCAGCAGCCGGCCATCGGGCAACAGTGCCAGTTCGGTCGGCCGGAAGCCCTCGGGCATCTCCACCTCGAACAGAGCAGGCATTTCATCCGGCCGGGGCATGCCCGGATAGAGCAGCGCCGGATGCAGCCGCCGGCTGAACCAGCGCGCATAAAGCTCCCCGAACACCACCACGCGCCCGTCGGCAAGCCGCGCCATCGCTTCCGGACCCTGATTCCCGTTCCACCGGTCCAGCACCGGCGCGGGAATCGTCTCGCGCCACGAAAGCGTGCGGCTGAAGTGATAGTAGTAGGGCGACCCTTCGTAGCCGACGAACAGGTCCTGCCGCACCGGATCGATGAACAGCGATTCGGCATCGACATCGATATAGCCGCGCCGCGAGCTGCCCTCGATCGGCCGGTACATTTCCGCCCGCCACGGGCCGGGCCGGTCGGGCGGCGTAAAATAGAGCGCGTCGTTGCGGTCGCCAAAGGCGATCAGCGTGCCATCCGCGAACTGGCCCAGCGCGGAATAGTTGCCGAACAGCGCGTTGTCGCTGGCAAGCTGCCAGGCACCGGCCAGCGCGAACGGCCCCAGCTCCCGAGCGATCCGCCCGCGGTCCTGCGCCCGCAGCGATGGCATGAGATCGGTGATCGCGATCCTTGGATCGTTGTTCGGGACCGGCGCCGGGCCGCGAAGCCATGTCAGCGGCAACAGCGTGCAGGCCAGCAGGAGAGAGACAATCAGGGAGGGCTTGAGGAAGCGCATCGCAGCGGCGATTGCCACACCGGCCGGCGCCGCGAAAGGGACGGCGGGCCACGCCGCCGAACCATGCACAGCTTATCATGGTTAGAGCGGTTTCCACACGAACTGACTCGTCAGGGATTCCCTTCGCGGCGCCGTTGTGATTCAGACTTCCTGCTGGTGTCAGGAGGCCAGCATGGATGGCACGAACGCTTTCACAGGATCTTCGGGA
>NZ_RQSI01000022.1:0-75789 GCF_003856955.1 Novosphingobium sp. LASN5T | reverse complement strand
CGCCGCGATGCCGGCGCCGCCCGCGCCGCCGGCTCCCACGCGGGCGGCATCCGCGCCCGCCAGCAAGCCATCGCCCACGCCCACCGCCACGAACCGCCCGGCAGCGCCCACGCACAAACCCCATGCGTCTGCAACGCGGACAGCACCTGCCACCAGCCCTTCTCCCTTCGCGTCTGCTTCTCCCGCCGCTGCCGCCTCGGCTGTCGCTCCTCCGCCACAGCCGTCTGCGCCGCCTTCCGCAAGCGCCAGCGCCGAACCCTATGAATTCGCCATCGTGCGCAACGCGATGCACGAGGAAGGACTGTGGCGGCAGCTCACCGATGTCGCGCTGGGCCGTTATTTCCTGCTGATCGCCTGGGCCGCGCTCTACCTCGCGCTCGGCAATGGCGAGATGGCGCGCGCCGCCGAATGGCGCGAGGGCGAATACCGCCGCGCCGCCAAGGCCGCGGAGCTGCGCTCGCTGCGCTATCAGGTGAACCCGCATTTCCTGTTCAACACGCTCAATTCGCTGTCCGCGCTGGTCATGACAGGGCGCGGCGAACAGGCCGAACGGATGATCCAGACGATCTCCAGCTTCTACCGCCACAGCCTGGCCGCCGATCCCACGTCGGACGTGCCGCTGGCCGACGAGATCGCGCTGCAGCGCCACTACCTCGAAATCGAGGCGGTGCGCTTTCCCGACCGGCTGCGTACCGAATTCGACGTGCCGGAAAACCTTGCCCAAGCCTGCGTCCCCGGCATGATCCTGCAGCCGCTGGTCGAAAACTCGATCAAATATGCCGTCTCCGCCACCACGCGGCCGGTCACCATCCGCATCAGCGCGCGCGAGGCCGACGGGCTGCTGGTGCTGACCGTGGCCGACGACGGGCCGGGCAAGGCCAGCGGAAACGGTGGCACCGGCATTGGCCTTGCCAACGTGCGCAACCGGCTGGCCGCGCGTTTCGGCGATTTCGCGCATGTCGATAGCGGCCCGCTGCCGGCGGGGGGCTATGCCACGGTGCTCACCATCCCCCGCGTGGACGGCGGGAACTGCTGAACGGGCATGGAAGAACAGACGGGAGGAAACGGTATGCGAACGCTGATCGTGGACGACGAGCCGCTGGCGGTGGAACGGATGCAGATCCTCTGTTCGCGCCTGCCCGCGATCACCGTGGTCGGCACCGCCAGCGATGGCGCGGCGGCACTGCGGCTGGTCGAGGCGCTAACGCCCGACCTGATCCTGCTCGACATGACGATGCCCGAAGTGGACGGCCTTTCGGTGGCGCGCCAGCTTTCCGGCCAGGCGCAGCGACCGGCGGTGATCTTCGTGACCGCGCACGATCACTTCGCCGTGGAAGCCTTCGACCTCGATGCGGTGGACTATGTGCTAAAGCCTGTGGCGCAGGACCGGCTGGAACGCGCGATCGAGCGCGCGCTGGCCCGGATCGCCAATGGAGCCGCCACCCCCACCACGGAACCATCGGCCGCCGCTCCGTCCAA
Source organism: Novosphingobium sp. LASN5T (assembly GCF_003856955.1). Taxonomy (NCBI): domain Bacteria; kingdom Pseudomonadati; phylum Pseudomonadota; class Alphaproteobacteria; order Sphingomonadales; family Sphingomonadaceae; genus Novosphingobium; species Novosphingobium sp. LASN5T. Next base: position 74,310 of record NZ_RQSI01000022.1, on the reverse strand, counting down.
GGGTGACTGGATCGAGGAATTCTGGGTGCCGCACCGCTCCGAACTGGTCCGCGTCGCCGCCGCCGACATCGAGCGCATCGATGCCGAGCGCGACTATGTGCGGCTGCACGTGGGGCCACGCAGCTACCTGATGCTGCACACGATCCAGGGCCTGGAAAATCGGCTCGATCCCGATCGCTTCATCCGCCTGCACCGCTCGACGATCGTGCGACGGGACCGGATCAACGGGTTGCGGCACGATGGCCTTGGCGTCTGGTCGGCGGAACTGGCGGATGGCACGCCGCTCCGGATCGGACGCACCTATCTGGCCAAGGCCAAGGCGATGGCGGGGCGCTGATCCCCGGCGTCCGGGATTCTCAGCGTTTCGCTTCCGGCACATGCCGGCCCTTGCAAATCTCGCAGCGGCGCCAGCAGGTGACGCCCGGCATGGCATCGGCGGGCTTCAATCCCGGTACAGGGCGCAGCCCTTCGAGGATCCATGGCGCCACGCCCTCGGGCGCGGCCTTGCTGTGGCAGAGCAGGCAGGTCTTGCGGTAGGTTTCGCGGGTGAGGCCCGAATGGTCCTCCTGCGCGCCGACGGGGCCGGACCACAGGGCGAGCGGCGCGATCGCCAGAGCCGCCATCAGCGATGCCCGAATCCCGTTTCGTCCCAATCCGCGCACCCTGCCGCTCCTCCGGACAATCGCCAGCGAGAGGAGAGTTGCCGCAAATTCGGACGATCGTCCAGCTTCAAGACGTCACGCGCGCGGCGCCATGCGGCGATAACTGAGCGCTTCGGCGACGTGGACGCGGCCGACCGTCTCCGAGCCGCCGAGATCGGCGATCGTGCGCGCCACACGCAGCATCCGGGTATAGCCCCGCGCCGACAGGCGCATCGCTTCCGCCGCCTGCAACAGCAGCCTGCGGCCCGGCTCGTCCGGCGTGGCGTAACGATCGAGCAACTCGCCATCGAGCTCGGCATTGTTGCGCCGTCCGCTGCCCGCCAGTCGTGCCGTCTGGATCGCGCGTGCGCCGGCCACGCGGGCGGCCACCTCGTCCGATCCTTCCGCCGGCGGCGGCAAGGCGAGATCGGCCGCGGACACCGGATCGACCTCGACATGCAGGTCGATCCGGTCGAGCAGCGGGCCGGACACCTTGGACTGGTAGTCCGCCGCGCATTTCGGCGCGCGGCTGCAGCCCAGCGCCGGATCGCCGAGATGGCCGCAGCGGCACGGGTTCATCGCCGCGACCAGCTGCACGCGCGCGGGGAAGGTGACATGGGCATTGGCCCGCGCCACCGAGACTTCGCCCGCTTCCAGCGGCTGCCGCAGCGAATCGAGCACCGCGCGCTGGAATTCGGGCAGTTCGTCAAGGAACAGCACGCCCAGGTGCGCCAGGCTGACCTCGCCCGGCCGCACGCGCAGGCCCCCGCCGGTCAGCGCCGCCATGGAGGCGGAATGGTGCGGGCAGCGGAACGGGCGCGCGCGGCTGATCCGCCCGTCCTCCAGCAGCCCGGCGACCGAAGCGACCATCGAGACTTCCAGCGCCTCGGCCGGCGTCAGTTCGGGCAGGATGCCGGGCAGGCACGATGCCATCAGCGATTTGCCCGCGCCCGGCGGGCCGATCATCAGCAGGTTGTGCCCGCCCGCCGCCGCGATCTCCAGCGCGCGCTTGGCGGTTTCCTGGCCTTTCACCTGCCGCAGGTCCGCCATGCGGCGCGGCGGATCGGCCTCGCCCGGCGTAGGCGGGGGCAAGCGCTGCGTGCCTTTCAGGTGGTTGAGGAGCGAGACGAGGTTGGGCGCGGCGATCACGTCGATCCCGCTGGCCCAGCGCGCCTCGGTGCCTTGCGCGGCGGGGCAGATCAGGCCCTTGTCCGCCCCGCTGGCATGAAGCGCCGCCAGAAGTACTCCGGGGCTGGCGATGATCCGCCCGTCCAGCGCCAGTTCGCCCACGGCCAGATAGTCCGCGATCTGTTCGCGATCGACCACGCCCATCGCCGCCAGCAGCGCCAGCGCAACCGGCAGGTCGTAATGCGAGCCTTCCTTGGGCAGGTCGGCCGGTGAAAGGTTGATGGTGATGCGCTTGGGCGGCAGCGCCAGCCCCAATGCGGCGAGCGCGGACTGCACCCGTTCGCGGCTTTCGCCCACCGCCTTGTCGGGCAGGCCGACCAGCCGGAACGCGGGCAGGCCCGGCGCGATCTGGCACTGGACTTCCACCGCGCGGGCGTCCAGCCCCAGATAGGCCACTGTCGAAACCAGCGCGACCATCGGTCCTCCGTCGCTTCCCAACGGCACCGCGTGGCCGGGCGGGAAGCATTGCGGAGCGCCATGGCGATGCCAAGACGCCAGCGGCCGACACAGCCAAATCGGACCCAGTTATGCCTGTCCGCCCCGCCGGGTGAGTCAGCCCGCGTCTTTCGCGATCGCGCGCGTCATGCCCAGTTCGTTCGCGGGCCGCGCCCGGCCGATCAGGTAGCCCTGCCCCTGCGCACATCCTTCGCCACGCAGGTAATCCAGCACCGTTTCCTCCTCGATGCCTTCGGCGGTGACGGTCAGGCCCAGGCTGTGGCCCAGACCGATGATCGCGCGCACCACCGCCTGCGAATTGGGCTCCTGATGCAAGTCGCGCACGAAGGACTTGTCGATCTTGATCTTGGTGAAGGGGTAGCTCAGCAGATAGCTGAGCGAGCTGTAGCCGGTGCCGAAATCGTCCATCGATATGCCCACGCCCAGCGCGCGGATCGATGCGATCATGCCGGAAACCTGCGGCCCCTTTTCCATCAGGACGGCTTCGGTGATTTCCAGCTCCAGCCGCCGCGGGTCCATGCCCGCCGACGACAGCGCCTGCACCACGATGCCCAGCAGGTTGGGCGAACGGAACTGGATGGGCGAGACATTGACCGCCAGCTTGACGTGCGCGGGCCACATCATCGCCTCGCGGCAGGCACTCTGCAGCACAAACTGGCCGACCACGTCGATCAGGCCGATTTCCTCGGCCAGGCCGATGAACGCGTCGGGCATCACCATGCCGCGCACGGGGTGGTGCCAGCGCACCAGCGCCTCGTAGCATTCGACCTCGCCGGTCGCGAGATCGATCAGCGGCTGATAGTGGACCGCCAGTTCGCCCAGCCGGATCGCCTTGCGGAAATCGGCCTCCAGCAAGCTCTTTTCCTGCGCGGCGACGTCCATGTCGCGCACGAAGCGGCGCATCGTGCCCCGCCGGTCGGCCTTGGCGGCATAGAGGGCCAGATCGGCGTAGCGCAGCAGCGTTTCCGGGTTGGCGGTATCGTCGGGTGCCGATGCCATGCCGATCGTGGCGCCGATATGCAGCGAACAGCCGCTGACGCTGAAAGTCTCCTTCATCGCGGTGATGATCGCCTTGGCGACGTAATCGACCGTCGTGCGCGACTGCCTTTCGAAGATCACCGCGAATTCGTCGCCGCCGATCCGGCACAGCAGGCCATCGTCGGGCACCAGGCTGGCCATGCGCCGCGCCGCCTCCGCCAACAGAGCATCGCCGACGAGATGGCCGAACGTGTCGTTGATCGGCTTGAAGTGATCGAGATCGATCAGCGCGACGGTCACCGACCGGCCGTTCTGGCGCACCCCGGTCAGCAGATCGCGCAGCCGCTCGCGGCAGTGCGCGCGGTTGGCAAGGCCGGTCAGCTCGTCATGCCGCGCCATGTGCGCGATGCGTGCCTCCACCTTGCGCCGCTCGGTCACGTCGAAGACCGAGGCGATCGTGGCCAGCCGGCCATCGAGCATCGACTGCCGCGTGAACAGGACCGATTCGAGTTCCTGCCCGTCCTTGCGCAGCTGACGCCAGAAGCGATCCTTCTGCGATCCAGTCGTCGCCAGCAGGCGCTGCGCCTCACTCCATTCCTCGGCCGCGAACAGGCGTTCCGCCGGCAGCCCCGCCAGTTCGGCAAGGTCATAGCCGAAGTGGTCGGCGGCGGCGGCGTTGGCCGAAACGATCGCGTCCTCCGCCGGATCATAGACCAGCAGGGGCACCGGATTGCTTTCGAACAGCAGGCGAAACGATTCCTCGCGCTGCTTCATCTCGGTGATGTCCACGCGCAGGCCGATGGTGCCGCCATCGCTGGTCTTGCGCTCCTCGATCATGATGCAGCGGCCGTCGGACAGCCATTGTTCGTGGCGATCGGCCGCGTGTTCCAGCCGGTCGAGCCGGTCGGCCAGCCATTCCTCCTCGCGCCCGTGCGCTTCGGGATAGTCGCCCCGGGCAATGCCTTCGCGCAGCGTGTCGACCAGCCGCGCCCCGCGCCGGAACAGGTCGGCAGACCGGTGATAGATGCGCGCGTATTCCTCGTTCCAGTGGATGTAGCGCCCTTCGGCATCGAGAAAGACGATGCCCTGCGGAAGCGCGTCCAGCGCCTCGCGGAACCGCTGCTCGGCCTGTCGCGCGGCTTCCTCGGCGGCGGCAACGGCGCGGGTGGCATCAAGCAGGAGGCCGGCTTCCCAAACCTCCTGTCCGCCACCCTCGTCGCCGTCACCCCAGTCGTTTGCTGGGAAACCACCCATCGCGTCCATTCGCCGCCCCTTCGGCCCGTTGCGCCCGGAGCAGGAAAATAGTCCGAAGTGGTTAATTATTTTCGCATTGCAACAAGCACTTGCAGACCGTTACCGCGATCAGTGCGCCGCGCCCCAACTGGCGCCGGTGCCGATCTCGACGCCCAGCGGAACCGAAAGTTTTACAGCGGGTTCCGCAGCGCCCGCCATGACCCGCTCGATCACCGGCTTGGCCGCCTCGACATCGCCTTCCGGCACCTCGAACACCAGTTCGTCGTGCACCTGCAGCAGCATACGGACGCCACCTAGCCCAGCCTCCTCCAGCGCGGGCATCATGCGCGCCATGGCCCGCTTGATGATGTCGGCGCTGGTGCCCTGGATCGGCGCGTTGATCGCCGCGCGCTCGCTACCCTGCCGCTCGGCCTGGTTCTTGGAATTGATGCGCGGGAACCAGGTCTTGCGGCCGAACAGGGTTTCCGAATAGCCGCGCTCGCGCACGCTCTCCAGCGTCTCGTGGATATAGCGCTGGATGCCGGGGAAGCGCTCGAAATAGCGATCGATCATCGCCTGCGCCTCTTCGGCCGAGGTGCCGAGCCGGCCGGCCAGGCCCCACCGGCTGATGCCATAGAGAATCGCGAAGTTGATCGTCTTGGCGCGCCCGCGCGTGTCGCGGTCGACATGGCCGAACATCTCGGTCGCGGTGCGCGCGTGGATGTCTTCGCCCGCCGCGAAGGCATCGCGGAGCGCCGGCACGTCGGCGATGTGCGCGGCCAGCCGCAGTTCGATCTGCGAATAGTCGGCCGCCAGCAGCACATTGCCCGGCTCCGCCACGAACGCCTCGCGGATCTGGCGGCCGATCTCGGTGCGGATCGGGATATTCTGGAGATTCGGCTCGTTCGACGAAAGCCGTCCGGTCTGCGCGCCGACCAGGCTGTAGCTGGTGTGGACGCGGCCGGTCACCGGATTGATCGCGGCCTGCAGCGCTTCGGTGTAGGTCGACTTGAGCTTGGACAGCTGGCGCCATTCGAGCACCAGCGTCGCCACTTCGGCGCCCTGCGCGGCCAGCCCTTCCAGCACGGACTGGTCGGTCGAATACTGCCCGGTCTTGCCCTTCTTGCCGCCCTTGTAGCCCAGCCGGTCGAACAGCACCTCGCCAAGCTGCTTGGGGCTGCCGATCGTGAACGGGCCGCCCGCCTTGGCGTGGATCACGGTTTCCAGTTCGGCGATGCGGGCGGCAAACTCGGCCGAGAGCGCGGCCAGCCGCTCGCGGTCGACGCGGATACCGTTGCGCTCCATCATCGCCACCACCGGAATCAGCGGCCGGTCCACGCGCTGATAGATGCGCGTGCCGCCCTCGTCGGACAGGCGAGGCTGGAACAGGCGGTGGAGCCGCCAGGTGACGTCCGCGTCTTCCGCAGCATAGCGCGTGGCATCGGCCAGCGGCACTTCGGAAAACGAGATCGCCTTCTTGCCGGTGCCGCACAGGTCCTTGAACTTCATCGTGGCGTGGCCGAGGTGCCTTTCCGACAACTCGTCCATGCCGTGCCCGGCCAGGCCGGTTTCGCTGCGCCCGGCATCGAGGCAGAAGCTCATCACCATGGTATCGTCGATCGGCGCAACCGCGATGCCGCCGACCGCTTCTCCGGCCGCCTCCCCCGCGCGCGCGAGGATGGTGAGGTCGTACTTGATGTTCTGGCCCACTTTCAGCACCGCGTCGCTTTCCAGCAGCGGCTTGAGCGCGGCCAGCGCCGCGTTCCGGTCCACCTGCACCGGCTTTTCCGCGAACATGTCGGTGCCGCCGTGGCCCAGCGGGATATAGCAGGCATCGTTGGGGCCAAGCGCCAGGCTCACCCCCACCAGATCCGCCGCCATCGCATCGAGCGCGCTGGTCTCGGTGTCGATCGCCACCACGCGGGCCTCGAACGCGCGGGCGATCCATTGCTCCAGTTCGCCGATCGACTGGACGCAGGCATAGCGGCCCAGATCGGGCGCGGGCCATTCGGGCAGCGGCTGCCGGTTCGCGCTTTCGGGCTGCACCGGCGCCACGCCTCCGGCCCCCGCGCCTTCCCCGGTGATCGGCGCGGCGGACACGGGGGCCAGCGCGCCCACGCCCAGCTTGCGCAACAGGCTGGTGAAGCCGTGTTCGCCCAGGAACGCCGCCAGCGGATCGGGCGGAATCGCGCCCAGCGTGAAATCGTCGAGCGGCAGCGGCAGGTCGCAATCTTCCTTCAGCGCCACCAATTCGCGCGAAAGCCGCGCCATCGGCGCCTGTTCGATCAGGCTTTCGCGCAGCTTGCCGGCTTTCATCGCCGGCGCGGCGGTCAGCGCGGATTCGAGATCGCCATGCTCCTGGATCAGCTTCGACGCGGTCTTGGGGCCGATGCCGCGAATGCCGGGCACGTTGTCCACCGCATCGCCCATCAGCGCGAGGACATCGCCCACCTTCTCCGGCGGCACGCCGAATTTCTCGATCACTTCGGGCACGTCGATCCGCTGGTTCTTCATCGTGTCCAGCATGTCGATCCGCGCGCCGTTGGCGGCGGTGCCGACCAGCTGCATCAGGTCCTTGTCGGAGGAAACGATCGTCACGTCCCACCCGCGCGCGGCCGCGGCGCGGGCATAGGACGCGATCAGGTCGTCCGCTTCCAGCCCGGCCTCCTCGATGCAGGGCAGGCTGAACGCGCGCGTGGCATCGCGGATCAGCGGGAACTGCGGCACCAGATCCTCGGGCGGGGGCGGGCGGTTGGCCTTGTAGGCCTCGTACAGATCATTGCGGAACGAGATCGAGCCCTTGTCGAGAATCACGCCCAGGTGGGTCGGCCCGTCCGCCTTGTGGAGATCATCGGCCAGCTTCCACAGCATCGTGGTGTAGCCATAGACCGCGCCGACCGGCACGCCCTGCGGGTTGGTGAGCGGGGGCAGGCGGTGATAGGCGCGGAAGATGTAGGCCGAGCCATCGACCAGATAGAGATGCTGCCGGGAACTGTTGGTGCCGTCCATCGCGGCGGTGTACCCGCTTGCGCGGCGGAACGGAAGGTGCAGGAGGCCGGTTGCGGAGGGAACGGCTCACCGCTTGTACAGGGCGGACTATCGCACACGCTACCGACGAAAAAAGCCTTCCTCCTCCGCGCGATGCACGGTGAAAGGCATTTCATGTTCGTCTTATGCTTGCAAGGGAATGAATTGCCGATTAATTGAGGTCCCGAAGTCTACCCCACGAGTAGGCTTTGCGGCGGGCTGCTTGCCCGGCGCGGTTCACTTCAATCCAGGGATTGTAACGCATGCGCAAGCTCATCCTCGCCGCTGTCGCCGGCACCGCTTTCACCCTCGCCGGCTGCGGCGAAAAGGCTCCGGAAGCTACCGAAGCCGCCACCGAAGCCGCTGTTGAATCGTCGGACGTCGCTGCTGACGCCTCGGCTGAAGCCAGCGCTCCGGCTGCTGACGCCTCGGCTGAAGCGAGCGAAGCCGCGAAGATGTAATCCCCGCCCGCAAGGGCAGGATACAGATAGAGGGGCGTGGCCTTGCGGCCGCGCCCCTTTCTCTTTGGCGATCTGAATCGCGCGCGGACGCGGAGCATGAACAACCCACCCCGCTGCGACTAACGCCGCCTGCGGCAGCGCAAGTCTCGCTCCCGCTCCCGCATACGGGAGGGGCTGCCCCTTATTCTCCCCTCCCGCTCGCGGCAGGGGCTGGGGGTGGGCAGCAAACGCCATGACCGCCAACAAAAAAGGCGCCGCTTGCGCGACGCCTCCCTTGTTTCGCGGTGCGATGCCTCAGCGGCGCGCGACTTCCTGCAGCGAACGGCCCAGCGGCTGGCTATAGCCATCGTACAGAACGCGCGCGACCTGCGCGATCAGCGCCGACTGCGGGGCATGACCCTCCGGCCCCGCCACGAACACCACCATGGCCAGATGGCGCCCATCGGGCAGCCGCACGATGCCGACGTCGTCGGTCACGCCTGCCAGCGTGCCGGTCTTGTGCGCCACCAGCGTCCCTTCGGGGAGGCCAGCGCGGATGCGGTTGCGGCCGGTGCTGGTGCGCGTCATCGTATCGAGCAGGACCGCGCGGCTTTCGGGATTGAGCGCACCGCCGCGGTCGATCGCGGCCAGCAGCGCCAGCATGGCGCGCGGTGTGCTGCTGGTGCGGGTATCGATCACCGTCGCCGGGTTGACCTTGCCATCGTCGCGCACCAGCGTCGCCATCGTGTGGTCGAGCCGCTGGCCGACGATGCCCTTGCGCGTCAACCACTGGTTGACCGGGGCGATGCCGCCGATCGCGGCGATGATCCCGTCGGTCGCCTGGTTGTTGCTGCGCGTAATCATGAGTTCCATGAGTTCCTGCGCGGTCATCACCGGCCCGGCGCGCACCGGAGCGATGGGGCTGCGCGCGCCGGCGCGTTCGGCCACCGACAGCATCATCGGGAAACGCTGATCGAGGCGGAAACGCCCCTGCTCCACGCCTTCGAGGAACGTGGCCGCCACCGCGATCTTGGCGGTGCTGGCCATGGGGAACGGCATGTCGCCATTGAGGAATATCTGCCCGCCACCATCGAGGTCCATCGCAGCCACGCCGATCCGGCCCCGGCTTTGCGAGGCGATCGCGGCGATCTGCTGCTGGATGATGATGTCACGCTGATCCTGCAGCGTGACGGGCGGACGTGACTGGACCGCCGGCGTGGCGCCCAGCGCCGGCAAGGCAAGCGCAGCGGCGGCCAGAAGCTTGGTGAAGCGACTCTTCATGTGACCGTTATGCCCCGACCCGATTTACCCATCGTTACTGGAATCTAACTTATTGCAAATGTTAGGCGAAGATCGTTTCAAAACGGTCCGTCGCCTCTCTCGCCCGGCTGGTCGGCGTTTGGCGCGGCAAAACGGCAATAGTTGGCAATCGGCGGTTCCCGCTGGACTTTAATCGATCGATTAAGATAATGCTCCCGTCCGGCACGAACCGGGCGATGGAGAGGGCGAATGGCAGGCACGGATTCCGACGATGAAGCCGGAAGCGCCGCGGCCGATTTCGTCGCGCGGCTCGGGGCCGTCATGGCGCGGGCGGGGCTGGCCGGCACGATCGTTTCACCGCAACGCCTGTCGGGCGGCGCCAATATGGAAAGCTGGCTGTTCGGCTGCGCGGGGCCGCAGGGCGAAGAACGATTCGTGCTGCGCCGCGCGCCTTCGGCGGAATGGCTCGCCACCCGCGCGCCGCACATGGACGGAGAGGCCGCGCTGGTCCGCCATGCCCATGCCGGCGGTGTGCCCGCGCCGGAAATCGTCGCCGAGCTGACACCGGAAGACGGTTTCGGCATCGGCTTCATCATGCGCTGCCTGCCCGGCACCGCCAGCCCGCCGGACATTCTCGCCCAGGCGGCGGACGGGTTGATAGACGAGATCGCGGGTGCGCTCGCCGCGATTCACCGGCTCGATACCGCGCCGCTCGGCTTCCTGCCCCGGCTCGATCCCGCCGAAGGCGTGGAAGGGTTGGCCGCGCAGTTCGAACAGGCCGGCGGCGACCGCCCGGTGATCGCGCTCGGCCTTGCCTGGCTGCGCGCCAACCTTCCGCCGCCATGCCCGCCGCGCGTGGTCCACGGCGATCTGCGGCTGGGCAATATCCTGGTCGATCAGGGCCACCTCGCCGGGGTGCTGGACTGGGAGCTGGCGCACCTGGGCGACAGCCACGAGGACCTTGCCTATGGCTGCATGGCGGTGTGGCGCTTTGGCCGGCTCGACCGCCCCGCCTTCGGCCTGGCCGCGCTGGAGCACTATTTCGCCGCCTACCGCGCCGCCGGTGGGGAAAGCGTCGATCCCGTGCGCTTCCGCTTCTGGCTGGTCTATCGCACCGTGTGGTGGGCGCTCGGCTGCATGGCGATGGCGCAATCCTGGCGCGCGCGCACCGACCGTTCGCTGGAGCGCGTCGTCATATCACGCCGCACCAGCGAGCAGGAGCTCGACTTGCTGCTGCTGCTCGAAGAAGGCGCGCCCGAAGCCGAACGTGCGCGCGCGCTGCCACCTCCCCCTCCGCCCGCCGCCGGTTCCGCTGGCGAGGCGAGCGCGGCCGAAATCCTCACCGCGATTTCCGAATGGCTGGGCGAAGCAGTCAAGCCCAGGCTGGACGGGCGCGACCGGTTCGATCTGGCCGTCGCGCGCAACGCGCTGGGCATCGTCCAGCGCGAACTGGCCGGGCGCCCCGATCCGGCGGATCGCGCGCTGGCCGACGATGTGCTGGCCGGACGCGCCACGCTCGCCACGCCGGGGCTGCTCGCGCGCCTGCGCCGCGCCGCGCTCGACCGGCTCGCCGCCGACATGCCGAAATATCCGGCGCTGGCCCCGGCCCGCGCGCAATGGGAGCAATGCTGATGGATTTCGATCTCCCGGCCGATCTGGTCGCCTACCTTGCCGAACTCGACGCCTTCATCGATGCCGAGATCCGGCCTCTGGAGCAAGCGGACGACAATATCCGCTTCTTCGACCATCGCCGCGAATGGGCGCGCACCGATTTCGAGAACGGCGGCTTGCCTCGCCACGAATGGGAGGAGCTGCTGACCGAGGCCACCCGCCGCGCCGACGCCGCCGGCCACTGGCGCTTTTCCGCGCCGAAGAAGTATGGCGGCAAGGACGGCTCCAACCTGTGGATGGCGGTCATCCGCGAACACTTCGCCGCCAAGGGGCTGGGCCTGCACAACGATCTCCAGAACGAGCACTCGATCGTCGGCAATTTCCCGTTCGTCGCCATGTTCGAACACTTCGGCACGCCCGAACAGCAGCAGGAATTCATCTTCGGCGGGTTCGAACGCCGCCGCCGCGTGGCCTTCGGCCTGACCGAGCCGGAGCACGGGTCCGACGCCACCCACATGGAAACCCGCGCGGTGCGCGAAACGCGCGATGGCGTGCCCGGCTGGCGCATCGATGGCGAGAAGATGTGGACCACCGGGATGCACGTCGCCACACATTGCGCCACGTTCGCGCGCACCAGCGGGCAGGACGGGGAAGCCAAGGGCATCACCTGCTTCCTCGTGCCCAATCCCGCCGACGGGCTGGTGATCGAGGAATACCTGTGGACCTTCAACATGCCCACCGATCACCCGCGCGTGTCGTTCACCAATGTCTGGGTGCCCGATAGCGCGGTGCTGGGACCGGTCGACGGCGGCCTCGCCATCGCGCAGAGCTTCGTCCACCAGAACCGCATCCGCCAGGCCGCCTCCTCATTGGGCGCGGCCACGTTCTGCGTCGAGGAAGCGGTCCGCTACGCGCGTGAACGCAAGCCGTTCGGCGAGGATCTCGCCCGCAACCAGGCCATCCAGTTCCCGCTGGTGGAGCTTGCCACCCAGTGCGAGATGCTGCGCCTGCTGATCCGCAAGACCGCGTGGCAGATGGACCGGATGGAGCACCGCCAGATCGAGCGCGAGCTGTCCGACAAGGTCTCGATGTGCAACTACTGGGCGAACCGGCTGGTGTGCGAAGCGGCGGACCGCGCGATGCAGGTCCACGGCGGCATCGGCTATTCGCGGCACAAACCGTTCGAACACATCTTCCGCCACCACCGCCGCTATCGCATCACCGAAGGGGCCGAGGAAATCCAGATGCGCAAGGTGGGAGGCTATCTGTTCGGCTACATGGGGCCGCGCAAGGGCCAGTTCGGCTGAGGCCCCTCCATCACGCCGGGGTGGCGGTCTCGCGCGGCTCCCCGGCGAACAGCCGCGCGATCACCGGCGTGATCGCGATGCGTTTCGCCCCGGCCGGGCGGTAGGCGGGCTTGGCCACGTCATAGACCAGCGCGGTGCCGTCGGCGGTCCACACGCCGTCGAAGAACAGCGCCTCTTCCCGCTGGCGGCGCGGCAGCAGCGCGGCCGGGCGCGCCCAGTCCAGCATGGCGGCGCGGGCGCCCGGCGCATCGCCGGCCACGAAGCGGCGGACCCAGCCAGCCCGCGCGATCGCCCCGGTGTTCCAGTGGAACGAAAGCGCGGCGCCCAGCTGCGGCTCGGTCAGCTCCAGCGCGCCGAACGCCGCCAGCACCGCCGGCAGGTATTTCGTCCGCAGCAACCACAGCAACACCGCCAGGCAGCGCTCCAGCGGCTGCGGATTGTCCTTATAGCGCGGAAAGACCGCGTGCCCCGAAGCCTGGGTGATCCCCACGCTCCAGGTCCACACGCCCACGCTGTCGCGATAGGCTTCGCGCGCCACGCCTTCGTGGGCGATCAGTTCAAGGACAATCCGGGGGGTCAGGTCGCGCATGGCTCGTTCCGCCAAAAGCCAGGCTCATGGCGCAGGACGGCCCGTGTAGGACAGCGCAATTGCAACCCATCACGCCGCGCCGGAAAAAGGGAACGGCCCGCCCCCGGAAAGGGAGCGGGCCGTCCGCTATCCGTGCTGTGGCGTTATCCGCTCAGGCGAAGGCGGCCTTCAGGTCGTCCACCAGATCGAGCCGTTCCCACGGGAAGAAATCGCCCTCGGCCTTGCGCCCGAAGTGGCCATAGGCGGCGGTGGGCTGATAGATCGGCTTGTTGAGACCCAGATGCGTGCGGATCGCGCGCGGAGTCAGACCGCCCAGCTTGGCGATGCCCTTGATCGCCTGTTCGATCCGGTCGTCGCCCACGGTGCCCGTGTCGTGCGTGTCGACATAGAGCGAGAGCGGTTCGGACACGCCGATGGCATAGGCGATCTGGATCGTGCAGCGCGTGGCAAGGCCCGCCGCGACCACGTTCTTGGCAAGGTAGCGAGTGATGTAGGCCGCCGAACGGTCGACCTTGGTCGGGTCCTTGCCCGAGAACGCGCCGCCGCCGTGCGGGCTGGCGCCGCCATAGGTATCGACGATGATCTTGCGCCCGGTCAGGCCGGCGTCGCCATCGGGGCCACCGATCTCGAACGAGCCGGTCGGGTTGATGTAGTACACCGTCTCGCGCAGCAGCACCGGCGGGATCACCTCGGCGATCACCCGCTTCACATAGGCGTGCAGTTCGGCTTCCTTGTCGCCCTCGTCATAGCCCGGCGCGTGCTGGGTCGAGACGACGACCGCCGTCGCGGCGACCGGCAGCGAGCCTTCGTAGCGCAGCGTGACCTGGCTCTTGGCGTCGGGTTCCAGGAACGGCGCCGCGCCCGAATGGCGGTCGGCGGCCATGCGTTCCAGGATCTTGTGGCTGTAGTAGAGCGTCGCCGGCATCAGGTCGGGCGTCTCGTCGGTGGCATAGCCGAACATGATGCCCTGGTCGCCGGCGCCTTCGTCCTTGTTGTCAGCGGCGTCTACGCCCTGCGCGATGTGGGCCGACTGGCCGTGCAGGCGGTTGATGAACTCGAACTTTTCCCAGTGGAAGCCGTCCTGCTCATAACCGATCCGCTTCACCGTATCGCGCACGGTCTTCTCGATCTCCGCCTGCGCGCCCGGCGCCCAGGCGCCATCTTCATAGACGCCCTTGCAGCGGATCTCGCCGGCAAGCACGACCAGCTGTGTGGTGGTCAGCGTTTCGCAGGCGATGCGCGCTTCCGGGTCCTTGGACAGGAACAGGTCGACGATGGCGTCGCTGATCTGGTCCGACACCTTGTCGGGATGGCCTTCGGAGACGCTTTCGGAAGTAAACAGGTAATCGCCGCGCATTGCACCATCCGATATAAAGGTTTCTTTATGTGTGTGCGTCTAGCGCCACCGGCGGCGGCTGGCAACCAGCGCGATGCAAAGAAGAACTCCGGCCCAGCAAAGCGGGAGCAGGTTACCCATCCGCGCGAACAGAGTGGGCGGGTGGACGGGCGGCACAAAACCGTCGAGCCTCCCGGCATGGTGCGATGGCAGGAACTGGCGCACCGCCCCGTCGGCATCGATCACCGCGCTGATGCCGGTGGTAGTGGCGCGCAGCACCGGCATGCCTTCCTCGATCGCGCGCATCCGCGCCTGCGCCAGATGCTGCGGCGGCCCCCAGCTTCCGAACCAGCCGTCGTTGGTGGGGTTGAACAGGTAATCGGGGCGGTTGCCGCGATCGATCACGTGGCCGGAAAAGATGATCTCGTAGCAGATCTGGAAGCCCGCCTTGCCCCATCCGCCATCCGCCACCGGGCCGAAATCGACCGTGCGCGGGCCGGGGCCGGCCAGGAAATCGACACTGCCCGCCACCAGCCGCGACAGGCCGATCGGCTCCAGCAGCTCCCGCATCGGCAGGTATTCGCCATAGGGCACCAGATGCGCCTTGGCATAGCTGCCCCGGATCGCGCCGGCGCCATCGAGCGCGGTCACCACGTTGTAGGCACCGGTCACCTTGCCCCGCGTGAAGACCAGATCGGCCGCGCCGGTCAGGAGCAACCCGCGCGCGCCAATCACGCGCCCGATCCGCGCGCGCGCCAGCGCGGGGTCGGCGGCATAGGTCGTCTCTTCGTACCAGCGGCGGGCATAGCCCGGCCGCAGATAGTCCGGCACGCCCGATTCCGGCCACAGCACCAGCCGCGTCCGGCGCGGATCGGGCGCGAGCGAGAGGCCGGCGGTCACGCGGAACTGGTCCTCGAAGGTGCGCGGATCGTTAAGGTCTTCCTGCCGCGTGTTGGGCTGGACCAGCGTGAAGGGCAGCGTGCCCTGTTCCGCCCCGCCGTGCAGCGGCAGCAGGAACAGCACCACCGGCAGCGCGGCGTGCAGACCCGCCGCTACCCAGCGCCCCGCGGCGACAGCACGGCCCGCGAACAGCCACTGCGCGGCCAGCAGGATCACCAGGGCGGAAAGCGCGTACGTCCCGGTCCACGGCGCCACCATGGCCAAGCCCGGCCGCGTGAACCCGCCCAGCGCGATCATGCCCAGCGGATTCCACGCAAAGCCGGTGAAGGCCCAGCCGCGCAGCCACTCGCTGACGATCCAGCACGCGGCGAAAGCCGGAACCAGCGCCGCCCGCCCGCCCCGTCCCAACCAGCGTCGCGACAGCCACCACGCGGCCAGCGCGCCCAGCGCGGGAAACACGGCGAGGTAGAGCGCGAGCAGCACGACCGCGATCCAGCCCAGCCACGCCGGCATTTCCGCCTGGTACGTGAACGCCGTGGCGATCCAGTTGTTGCCGAGCGTGAAATGGCCGACGCCGAAGGCCCAGCCCAGCAGAGCCGCGTGCCGCGCGCTGCGCGCGCCGGCGAGCAGGTGCATCAGCCAGGCCAGCCCGGCCAGCGCCAGCGGCCACAGTGCCAGCGGCTGGAAACCGGTGGCGGCGATCGCGCCGGCAAGCACTGCGCCTGCCGGACTGTGCGACCAGATGCCCGGCCATTCCGGCAGGGGGCGATGAATCGGGGAGCGACGCGTCATCGCGCCCGCTATGGCGAGCGCGACGCGCGACCGCAAGCAATCACCCCGCCGGTAGGATTCCGATCACGGGGATTGCGGTAATCAGGCTTCGGAGACTTCCGGCGCGGGGTTCTTGCGCGGACGGCCACGGCGCTTCGGCGCAGGGGCGGCGTCCTCGGCCGCTGGAGCCTCGATGGGCAGCTCGGGTTCGCTGCGCGCACCGATCGCCGGCGGCAGGATCGCCGCGTCGAACGTGGGCGCAGCCTCGGCCTTCTTCACCGCCGGTTCGCGGCGCGGACGGCGTTCGCCACGCGGACGGGCGGCCGGTTCTTCGGCAGCCACCGGCGCTTCCTCGGGCTGCTGCGCCGCGGGCTGTTCCTGCTGGGCACGGCGTTCGCCACGCGGGCGCAGGCCGCGCGCCGCGCGGGCATCGCGCACGAACGGGTTGTCGGAAGGGCCGGCCATCGGCTCGCCCTCATCGGCCCGAACACCCTCGTCCACGCGGAACGGATCGGCCTGCTGCACATCGGCGGAAGAGGCCTCGTCCTGCTGCGCCGTCTCGCGCTCAAAGCGGCGGCGCGGTTCGCGATTGTCGCGCCCGTCCCGGCTGTCCCGGCTGTCCCGGTTATCGCGGCTCTCGCGGTTGTCCCGGCCTTCCCGGCTGTCACGGGGCTCGCGCTGTTCCCGCGGTTCGCGGAACTCGCGCTGCTCGTCGCGGCGCGAAGGCGCGCGGTCGAACGCGGGGAAATCGCCTTCCACGCTGAAATCGAGCGAATCGTCGTCGCCCTCCGGCTCCTGCCAGCGTTCGCCGTTGCCGCGCTGGCGCTGTTCTTCCTGCCGGACGCGGGTGTCGGCGATCACACGGAAGTAGTGATCGGCGAACTGGAGATAGTATTCGGCCTGAACGCGGTCGCCATTAAGGTGCGCGTCCTGCGCCAGCTTGCGATACTTCTCAAGCAGCTGGGGGGCGTTGCCCCGGGCGCGACTGTCAATGCGGTTGAGCTGCTGACCGCCACCCTGAGCACGGTTGTTACCGCGACCCCGCCGGCGGTTGTTACCACGATTGTTATTCAACTCAGGCACTTCCTTGCTTGGGGCGGCCCCATTGCAACGTCCGTTGAATCAGAATGCCGCACAACCCTCCGCCACAGTCCCGGCCTTCGGAACGTGGAACCCAGCATCTGCTTTCGGCCGACCCGGAAAGGCCGGTCTTTCCTGCAAATGGTGGAACTGGCCGGGACGGGAAGCCTTCATCCGTCGCCCTGCCTGACAAGCCTCCTAATCGGCGGACGATGCCTTGCCAAGCGAAATCTTGGGTAAAATCGCCATTTCGAGCGCGCGCGGACGACCACCCAGATCGCGATGCAGCCGCGCCGAAAGACCGACCCCGGCGGCAATCGCGGCGACCGCTTCGGCCTGCCGCCAGCCGATCTCGACCAGCGCCACGCCGCCGGGCGCCAGCAGCCCCGGCAGTTGCGGCACCAGCACGCGGTAGGCGTCGAGTCCCTCCGCCCCCGCGAACAGCGCGCCGGCCGGTTCGTGATCGCGCACCACCGCTTCCAGCTCGGCCGCATCTTCCACATAGGGCGGGTTGGCGAGGATCAGGTCGAACCGGTCGAGCCCGGATGCCCAGCCGGGCACGTCCCAGTCGCGCTCGTGGAACATGGCCCGCGCCGCCAGCCCGGTGCGCTCCGCATTGCCGGCAGCGACGGTCAGCGCGCCGGGCGAACGGTCGATGCCCACCCCCCGCGCCTCGGGCAGCGCGCTCAACGCCGCCAGCAGCAGCGCGCCCGAACCGGTGCCGCAATCGAGCACGCGGCGCGCAGCGGGCCGGGCGGCAAGCGCCGCTTCCACCAGCGTTTCGGAATCCGCGCGCGGGATCAGCACGTCGGGCGTCACCGCCAGGTCCAGGCTCCAGAACTCCGCATGGCCCATGATGTAGGCAACCGGCTCGCTCGCCCGCCGCCGCGCGAACAGCGGCTCGAACGCGGGTGGCGCGGGATCGCGCATGTGGCGCAGCAGCAGGTCCGATCGCGATACGCCCAGCGCGTGGGCCATCAGCAGTTCCACGTCGAGCCGCGCGGTCGATGCGCCCGGCCCCAGCGCCGCGGCGGCATCGCGCAGCCGCTCGGCCACGGTCATGCGTCCATCGCCGCCAGCCGCTTGGCCTGGTCCTCGGCGGTCAGCGCGTCGATCAGCTCGCCCAGCCCCGGCCCTTCGAGAATCTCGGGCAGGCGGTGCAGCGTCAGATTGATGCGGTGGTCGGTCACGCGCCCTTGCGGGAAGTTGTAGGTGCGGATGCGTTCGGAGCGGTCGCCCGATCCCACCATGGCCTTGCGCGCTTCGGCCTCCTCGCCCTGCGCGGCTTCGCGCTGCGCCTCGAACAGGCGGGCGCGCAGGACCTGCATCGCCTTGTCCTTGTTCTTGTGCTGGCTGCGCCCGTCCTGACAGGTGACGACCGTGCCGGTGGGCAGGTGGGTGATGCGCACCGCCGAATCGGTGGTGTTCACATGCTGCCCGCCCGCACCGCTGGCGCGATAGACATCGATCTTGAGATCCTTGTCCTCGATGCGGATGTCTACCTCGTCAGGTTCGGGCAAGACGGCAACGGTTGCGGCGGAAGTATGGATGCGCCCGCCCGATTCGGTAACCGGCACGCGCTGCACGCGGTGGACGCCGCTTTCGAACTTCAGCTTGGCGAAGACGCCGCTGCCGGTAACGTTGGCAACGACTTCCTTGTAGCCGCCCAGATCGTTGGCGTTGACCGAGACGACTTCCACCCGCCAGCCCTGCTCGGCGGCGTACTTTTCGTACATGCGGAACAGGTCTGCGGCGAAAAGCGCGGCCTCGTCCCCGCCGGTGCCGGCGCGGATTTCCAGCATGGCAGGGCGGCTGTCGGCGGCGTCGCGCGGCAGCATGGCGATGGCCAGGCGATGCTCGGCCTCGGGCAGGTCGGCGCGCAGCCGGGCCAGCTCTTCCTCCGCCAGCTCACGCATGTCGGGGTCCGGCTCGTCCAGTGCCGACAGGCTGGCCAGCTCGCCGCGCATCGCGCCGACGGCAGCGGCGGCCCGCGCCACCGGCTCCAGCTCGGCATAGTCACGGCTGGCGGCGATGAACTCCGCGCCTTCCAGCGTCCCCGAAGCCAGCCGCGCCTCCAGCTCCGCGAACCGCGCGCCGATCTGGGCAAGGCGGGTGTCGGAGATGGTCATGCGGGGCGCCTCGCAATCACGGTAGCCACCAGCGTCATCCCGGGCTTGACCCGGGATGACGCTACCCAGCCACAAACCACGCGAATGCAATCGAGACCCCGGGTCAAGCCCGGGGTGACGAAGATATGATTTTCCAACAACTTCATCATTTTGCAGTTGTTGGGAAATCAAAGGCATCGAGCAGCGCTTGAACCCTACCCAGCCCGATGACCCCAGAATTGAGTACCCGATGGCTTCGTCCAGCGACACCATCACGAATATCAAGCGAAACGATTTCGGCCGGATTTAACTTCTTCGCACGGTCAAAGCGTTTGCGAGGGCTTCCTGTCACGAGCAGCTCAGTAGCAAGTCCAGCGCGACGAAAGTGCGCAGCCAGGCTGGCGGCTTCAATGTCCCGATCTCCATTTTCCGATACAACCGCGACCGCGGGCAAATCGGCAGCCATCCCGCCCGCATCCCCCACCAGCATCGCCAGCCGCTCGACGCCCGCCGCCCAGCCGACCGCCGGGGTGTGCGGCCCGCCCAGCGTCTCGATCAGCCCGTCATAGCGGCCGCCGCCCAGCACGGTGCCTTGCGCGCCCAGCCGGTCGGTGACGAATTCGAACGCGGTGTGGCGGTAATAGTCCAGCCCGCGCACCAGCGCCGGCGCGCGCGTCCAGGCGACGCCCGCCGCGTCCAGCCCGGCGGTCACCTTGCCGAAGAAGTCCTGCGCTTCGGCCCCGAGGAACGCGTCGATCTTCGGCGCGTCCGCGACGAAGACCTTGTCGCGCGGGTCCTTGCTGTCGAGGATGCGCAGCGGGTTCCTTTCCAGCCGCTCCTGCGAATCCTCGCTCAGCTCGCCCTTCACGGCGCGGAAGTATTCGATCAGCGCGGCGCGCCACGCCTCGCGGCTTTCCGCATCGCCCAGCGTGTTGAGCTGCAGCGTCACGCCGTCGGCGATGCCCAGTTCCTTCAGCAGCTGGTCCGCCATCACCAGCAGTTCCACGTCGGCCTGCGGTTCGGCCGCGCCGATCACTTCGGCGTCGAGCTGGTGGAACTGGCGGTAGCGGCCCTTCTGCGGCCGTTCGTAGCGGAACAGCGGCCCGTGCGTCGCCACCTTGACCGGGGCATATTGCTGCCAGCCGTTGGTCAGGTAGGCGCGGGCGAGGCCGGCGGTGAATTCCGGGCGCAGCGTCAGCGATTCCCCACCGCGATCCTCGAAGCTGTACATTTCCTTGGACACGACATCGGTCGTCTCGCCCAGCGAGCGGCTGAACACGGCGGTCTTTTCGAACACCGGCATTTCCGCGCGGCGGAAGCGGTACAGCTTGCGCACGCGTTCGAAGGACTCGACCACGAAGGCGAAGGCCTCGGCGTCGGCACCGAAAATGTCCTGCGTGCCGCGAATGGCCTGGGGCGTCTGAATCTGGCTCATGGCCCGCGCGATTAGCCGCATTGTGGTCCCACGAAAAGGGCACTCGGCAATGGTTGCGGACGGAACCGGTTCGCGCCATGAAGGCGCCATGGCAAATTCCTTCAAGGCCCCGGCCCTTCTCGCCGCGCTTCTCGTCACCGCTTCCGCCCTTCCGGCCCATGCCCAGGTCCAGCCGGCCACCAACACGAAGCCGATGGCGGTGCCCATCGTGCGCCAGGTGCCCGATCCCGAGGACAAGCCGTTTCCCGGCACGATCCGGCTCGACATCGACGCCACCGACGTGACGCGCGGAGCCTACCGCGTGACCGAGACGATCCCGGTTCCCCCCGGCGCGACGCGGCTGACGCTGCTCTATCCGCAATGGTTGCCCGGCAACCACGGCCCGCGCGGGCCGCTGTCCGAACTCGCCGACGTGCGCTTCACCGCCGGCGGCAAGGTGCTGACGTGGACGCGCGATCCGGTCGAGGTCTATGCCTTCCATGTCGACGTGCCGGCCGGCACGCCCGCGATCGAGGCGCGGATGGTCCACACCTCGCCCTTGCGCGATTCCGAGGGCCGCGTGACCATGACGCGCGAAATGCTGAACCTGCAGTGGGAGAAGATGTCGCTCTATCCCGCCGGGCACTATGTCCGCCAGATCCGGGTGCAGCCGACCGTGGCTGTGCCCGACGGCTGGACGGTGTTCACCGCGCTTGATGGCAAGAAGCAGACCGGCAACCGCGTGAGCTGGGACGTCACCGATTACGAGACGCTGGTCGATTCCCCGATCTTCGCCGGCCTTCACGCCCAGCGCTTCTTCCTCGGCAATTCGGTCTGGCTCGATGCCATTGCCGACAAGCCCGAGCTGCTGGCGATAAAGCCCGAAAACCTCGCCACCTACCGAGCGCTGGTGGACGAGGGGCTGGCGCTCTACGGCGCGAAGCATTTCGACCACTACGACCTGCTGCTGGCGCTGACCGACCGCATGGGCGGGATCGGGCTGGAGCACCACCGGTCCAGCGAAAACCAGTACGAGCCGCGCACCTGGATCGACTGGGCGGCGAACGACTGGGACCGCAACGTGATCCCGCACGAATTCTCGCACAGCTGGGACGGCAAGTTCCGCCGCCCGGCCAAGCTGTGGACGCCCGATTACCGGCAGCCGATGCAGGACAACCTGCTGTGGGTCTATGAAGGGCAGGACCAGTTCTGGGGCTATGTGCTGGCCGCGCGGTCGGGCGTGCAGACCAAGGATACCGTGCTGGGCATGCTGGCCAACAACGCCGGCCTGTTCACCCAGTATCCGGGCCGCGAATGGCGTTCGGTGGAGGACACCACGCACGATCCCGTCTTCGCCGCGCGCAAGCCCAAGCCGTTCAGTTCGCTGGCCCGCAACGAGGAGTACTACACCGAAGGCGCGCTGGTCTGGCTGGAAGCGGACCAGATCATCCGGCAGGGCACCGCCGGCAAGAAGGGGCTCGACGATTTCGCCAGGGCCTTCTTCGGCATCCGCGATGGCGATTGGGGCGTGGTGCCCTACGAGTTCGAGGACGTGGTTTCCACGCTCAACGGCGTGTTCCCCTATGACTGGGCCAGCTTCCTCAAGACCCGCATCCAGACGCCCGGCCAGCCCGCGCCGCTCGGCGGGATCGAGCGCGGCGGCTACAAGCTGGTGTGGAAGGCCGAACCGAACCCGTTCGACAAGGCCCGCGCGGCGGACAGCAAGGCGCTTTCGCTCTACCATTCGATCGGCGTGACGATCGACAAGGACGGCAAGGTCACCTCCTGCCGCTGGGACAGCGCCGCGTTCAAGGCCGGCGTGGTCAGCGGCGTGCAGATCGTCGCGGTCAACGGCCTGACCTACGATCAGGATACGCTGAAGCAGGCGATCACCGCCGCCAAGACCGACGCCGCCGGCGGCGCCAAGCCGCTGGACCTGACGATCCGGCGCGACGACCGCGTCACCACGGTGTCGATCGATTACCATGACGGGCTGCGCTGGCCCTGGCTGGAACGCGCCGCGCCGGGCACCGCGCCCACCGGGCTGGACATCCTGCTCTCGCCCAAGCGGACGACGCGCTAGCACCATGGTTTCGGGAACGGGAACACGGTGGGCGCTCGGCCAGCGGTTCGCTCCGGCGCGCTTCGTCCTGTTCCTGATCCTGAGCGTGGCGGGCTTCGCCGGCTGGCGCAATCTGTTCGGCGGGCACGGCATGGCCGATTCGCTGGCGATGGGCTTCGATTTCGGCGCCACCGCCTTCCTCGTCTCGCTGTGGCCGCTGCTGCGCGAATGCGATGCCGCCGCAATGCGCCGCCATTCGGAGGAAAACGACGCCAACAGGGTGGTGGTGCTGGCCATCACCACGGTGCTGACGCTGGTGGTGATGGCGGCGATCGCCGCCGAACTGCCCAGCGCCAGCGCGGGCAACCACATAGGGCTGGTCAAGCTGGTCGGCACGCTCGTGCTCACCTGGCTCTTCGCCAACATGGTCTACGCGCTGCACTACGCGCACCTCTACTACGTGCGCGGCGGCGATGACGGGAAGGACACCGGAGGCCTTGATTTTCCAGGCACGGACACGCCGGACTACTTCGATTTCGCCTATTTCGCCTTTACCCTGGGCATGACGTTCCAGACATCGGACACCGCGATCACCAGCCAGGCGATCCGGCGCATCGTCACGCTGCATTCGTTCGCCGCGTTCGTGTTCAACATCGGGGTGATCGCTTTCACCATCAACGCGCTGGGCGGCGGCCATTGAGCCGGCCGATCCGATCGAATTCCTGGCGATAAGTATTGTTGCGGCGCACAACGCGCGACGCTAGAGGCGGCTCCATCGTGTTCGAACCGGCCGCCGTTTCGGGGCCAAACCATAGGCAAACCATGCGCATCGACCTGATTCCGACTGGCGACAACCCGCCCGAGACTCTCAACGTCATCATCGAAGTGCCCACCGGCGGCGAACCCGTGAAGTACGAATTCGACAAGGCTTCCGGCGCGCTGTTCGTCGATCGCATCCTGCACACGCCGATGCGCTATCCGGCGAACTACGGCTTCGTGCCGCACACGCTTTCGCCCGATGGCGATCCGCTGGACGCGCTGGTGATCTCGCGTTCGCCCTTCATCCCCGGCTGCGTCGTGCGCGCCCGTCCCATCGCGGTGCTGAACCTGGAAGACGAAGCCGGCGGCGACGAGAAGCTGGTCTGCGTGCCGGACGACAAGACCTTCCCCTACTACTCCGACGTCGCCGAGAAGGACGACCTGCCCGGCATCGTCATGGAGCAGATCGAGCACTTCTTCACCCACTACAAGGATCTGGAAAAGAAGAAGTGGGTGCGCATCGGCACCTGGGGCGGCGCCGACGACGCCAAGCGCATCACGATCGAGGCGATCGAACGCGCCAAGGCTGCCAAGACCGCCAAGGTCGACTGACCCTTTGCGGACCGACCGGCCGCCTCACTCGGTGGGGCGGCTGGCGTCAAGCAGATCGCGGCCCTGCGCATTGCCCGCGCGCTCGCGATCGACCATCGTTGCGATATGATGCTCGGGCGCCACGCTCTCGGCGCCGGCGGCCTGGACCGGCGGCGCCTCGGCCTTTGGCGCCGCTTCGCCGGCATCCTGCTCCATGCGCACGTGATAGACCGTGTCCGGCAGCGCGAAGCCCTGCTCGCGCAGCGCGCGCCGCACCGCCTCGATCACCAGCGTCCGCGCCTTGCCGAAACCGGTCTGCGTCTGGTCCACCCAGCCGGTGAAGCGCAGGACCTGCGTCGCGCCGTCGATGCTGACCACTTCGGTTGACGGCTCCGGCGCCGGCAGCACGAAATCCTGCCCGCGCATCGCCTCCAGCGCCACCGCGCGCGCCGTCGCCGGATCGGCGGCCGGATCGATCCCCACCTCGAACGCAAAGCGCCGCGTCGGGTTCGTGGTGAAATTGACGATCACCGCCTTGAACACGGTGCTGTTGGGAATGCGCAGGTGGTTGCCATCCAGCGTCATCAGCACGGTGGCGCGGCTGGTCAGGCGCACTACGCGGCCTTCCCAGGAATCGATCTTCACATGATCGTTGGCGCGGAACGGCTGGCGGATCGAGAGCATCAGCGACGAAATGTAGTTATCGATGGTGTCCTTGACGGCAAAGCCCACCGCGATGCCGAACACCCCCGCGCCGCCCAGCACCGCGCCAAGCAGCGCCGTGGCTCCCACGATGTCGAGCGCCAGCACGATCCCCGCCACCACGAACGTGAAACGGATCGCGCTGGCGAGCAGTTCGGCCAGGAACGGATTGGGCGCGACGCGGTGCCACAGGTTCTTGCGGGCAGCGATCGCGTAACCGAGCATCCCGATCAGCACCGCCACCGCGATCGACACGCCGATCAGCGGCAGCGCTGCGACCAGCCCGGCGAACTTGCCGCGCGCGCCGCTCAGCGCCGGGTCGAGATTGCTGTCCACGGCCAGATTGCGGGTCACGCGGTTCTGCACGGTCACCACGCCGGCCACGCGCCCGGCGATCGCCTGCGCCTGGGCGATCGCGTTTTCGTCGGCCACCTGCCCGCTGAGCGTGACGACGCCGGAGGCCACGCGCACGTCGATCCCGTTGAGACTGCCGATCTCGGCGAAGATGCCGCGGATGCGCGCGGCGATCTGCGCGTCGGCATCGGCCGAAACGGTGGAGGCGATCGCGCCGCCGGATGCGGAGGACGACGTGCTGGCGGAGGGCGACGCGCTCTGCGCGGCAACCGGCCCGGCCGGCATCATCGACGCGGCCAGCAGCGACAGGATCAGGAAAGGCAGGCGAAGGTGTGAAACACTAGAAACGGCCATATGCACCCGACAGCGCGCCGCTCGGGCAAAAGTTCCCCGCCGGCCCCGCCCCATGGCCCCGGTGGCCTCAATGCTGGCCTCAATCCCCGGCAATGCTGAGGCCGTCGATGCGCAGCGTCGGCACATCGATGCCGCGATGAATATCGAGATCGTCCGCCGCCACCAGCGCCGCGAACATGTCGATCAGGTTGCCGGCCACGGTGAATTCGGCCACCGCCCCGGCGATCTCGCCATTGACGATGCGGAAGCCCGAAGCGCCCCGGCTGTAGTCGCCGGTCACGCCATTCACCCCCTGCCCGATCAGCTCGGTTACATAGACGCCGTCGGCGATGTCCGCCATCAGCGCCTGCGGCGTGACCGTGCCGGGCTGGAGCACCACATTGCTGGCCGTGACGTGCGGCGGCCCCGAAGCCCCGCGCGACGCATGGCCGGTCGGCTCCGCGCCAAGCTGACGGGCCGAGGCCGAATCCATCAGCCATCCGGTCAGCCGCCCGGCCTCCACCAGCGCGCGCGGCGCGGTCGGCAGGCCTTCGCCGTCGAACGGGCGCGAACGCAACCCGCGCGGCCGCAGCGGATCGTCGAGAATGGTGATGGCGGAGTCGAACAGCTGCGCGCCATCGCGATCCAGCAGAAAACTGGCGCGCCGCGCGATCGCCGCGCCCGATATCGCCCCCAGCAGGTGCCCGACGAGTGATCCCCCGACGCGAGGATCGAACACCACCGGCATCGTTCCGCTCTTGAGCTTGCCGGGGTTGAGCCGCGCCACGGCGCGGTCTCCGGCGCGGCGGCCGATTTCGGCGGGGGGCAGCAGGTCGGCGGCATGGCGGCCGCTGCGCCAGCTGTAATCGCGCTGCATCGCGCCGCCTTCGCCGGCCACGACGGACGCCGACAACCCGTGGCTGGTCGCGGCATAGGCCCCGGAAAAGCCATGGCTGGTAGCGAGCGCGACCACGCCGCGCCCGGCGCTGGCGCCCGCGCCTTCGCTGTTGGTCACGCCCGCAACCGCGCGGGCAGCGTCTTCCGCTTCCTCGGCCGCGGCGCGCAGGTCCTGCGGCGAACGCTCGGCGGCGTCTTCCAGATCGAGGTCCGCGAACGGGCCTTTCGCCAGCCGGTCCCCCGGCGCGAGGCCCGCATACTTGTCCGCGGGCGCCGCCCGCGCCATCGCCACCGCGCGTGTCGCCAGTTCGTCGAGCGCGGCATCGCCGAGGTCGGTCGACCCGATCGAGGCGGAAGCGCCACCGACGAACACGCGCAGGCCGATATGTTCGGACTCCGACCGCTCCACATCCTCCAGCGCGCCGAGCCGGACCTGCACCGATTCGCTGGCGTTGGCGAGATAGATCGCATCGCCCGCCTCCGCGCCGGCGCGCACGGCGCGTTCGATCAGCGCGTGGCAGCGCTCCTGGGCTACGGCGGGGGACAACATGGTTCGGCCTCTCGGATGGGGCGCGGAGGGGGCCGCGCAAGCGATCAGGCCACGGCGTCTAGCCCGCCCGATTCACGACCGCAATCACGGGCTTGCCGGCCGGGCAAGGACGCTCTCTTCAGAACAGCGCGGCGATCAGCTTGAACAGGCCGGTCAACAGGAACGGCAGCCCGATAGCCAGCAACCAGATCGAAACCTGATCCTTGCGGAACGCCACGCGCCGGTCCGGATCGGCGGCCGCGGCATCGCCGATATGCTCCCAGCGCCGTTCGAAGCGGCGGAACATAGGAATGATCGCCCCTACCAGCACCACCAGCGCCAGCATCGGCAATGCGGAAGCGCTGTCCCCCTCGATCGCCTGCATGGTCACGAAAATCTGCAGGCCGGTATAGACCAGCAACGCATAGGCGACCGTGTCGCTCATCCGCTTGCGCCAATCCAGTTGGCCCCGACTGCGCCCGACGGAGAAGGCCTTGCCCATACATCCTTCCTTCTAGGTCCGTTTCCGGGAATAGATCACGCAATCCTGCGTGTTTCAAGGCCAAACGGGCATTTATCGCGCAGGGCATACCGCCGGAAGCGGCGACCATGCACAAATCCTGCCAGTTATGCCGGAAGCTCCCCCAAGTTGCGCGCGAGGGGTTTGATCGCGCGCCAGACCCGGCTATGGCGGGTCAGCGACCGGAAACGGCAGAACCGTAAACAGTTCAGGCGGAACCGCATACAGATGACAGCCCTTGCCGACACCACGCCCGCGGACAGCGGGCATACGCCGGGATCGGCCCCAGGATCGAACGACACCTCGCCTCCCTTGCCGCAGGGCGGACTGGAAGTGGTGTCGATCGCCAAGAGCTACGACAAGCGCGCGGTCCTGACCGATATATCACTGTCCGTTGGCAAGGGCGAAGTGCTGGGCCTGCTCGGGCCGAACGGCGCGGGCAAGACCACGTGCTTCTATTCGATCATGGGGCTGGTCCGCCCGGATTCGGGCCGCATCCTGCTGGATGGCGTGGATATCACCCGCCTGCCGATGTACCGCCGCGCGATCCTGGGCCTGGGCTATCTGCCGCAGGAAACCTCGATCTTCCGGGGCATGACGGTGGAACAGAACATCGCCACCGTGCTGGAACTGATCGAACCGGACAAGGCCACACGCATGGCCGAACTCGATCGCCTGCTGGACGAATTCGGCCTCACGCGGCTGCGCACCAGCCCGGCCATGGCGCTTTCGGGCGGTGAACGGCGCCGGTGCGAAATCGCCCGCGCGCTGGCCGCCAAGCCCTCGATCATCCTGCTCGACGAACCCTTCGCCGGGATCGATCCGCTATCGATCAGCGACATCCGCCATCTGGTCAAGGACCTCAAGCGGCGCGGCATCGGCGTGCTCATCACCGACCACAATGTCCGCGAAACGCTCGACATCGTGGACCGCGCCTGCATCATCTATGGCGGGCAGGTGCTGTTCGCGGGCAGCCCCGAAGCGCTGGTGGCCGATCCCAACGTGCGCCGCCTCTATCTGGGCGAGGGCTTTACGCTCTGATGCGCGGGGCGGGGGAACACTGAACGATGGCGCTGGGTCCGCGCCTCGACATACGGCAAACCCAGTCGCTGGTGATGACGCCGCAGCTCCAGCAGGCGATCAAGCTGCTGGCGCTGTCCAATCTCGAAGTGGAAACCTTCATCGGCGAGGCGCTGGACGCCAACCCCCTGCTCGAGATCGGCGAAGCGGCCGCGCCGCCCGATCCCTTGGACGGTCTGCCCGAGGAAGCCCGGCGTACCCAGCTTGAAACCTCCCCGGTCGACCAGCTCGTCAGCGAGGGCCGGGTGGAAGAGGATCGCCCGCTGGACATCGACGTTACCGCGCTCGATCGGGACCGCGATACCGGCGATCTCCCGGATTACGGCTCGGGAAGCGGGGCGGCCGGCGCGGCGGCGGGCGGCGAAGGCCCCGGCATCGACGAACGCGGCGATTTCGACGAGACGCTGGCGCAGCACCTCCATGCCCAGATCGGCGCGGCGACGTCCGACGCGCAGCTCCTGTTCGTCGCGCGCTGGCTGATCGACCAGATCGACGAGGCCGGCTACCTCACCATCACCCTGGCCGAAGCCGCCGCCGACCTCGGCGTGCCCCCCGCCACGGCGGAAGCGGCGCTGGCGCTGGTGCAATCGCTCGATCCCACGGGCGTCGGCGCGCGGTCGCTGGCCGAATGCCTGGCGCTGCAGGCGCGCGAGGCCGATCGCTACGATCCCTGCATGGCGCGGCTGATCGACAACCTCGACCTTGTCGCGCGCGGGGAGTTTTCCCGGATCAAGCGCATGTGCGGCGTGGACGACGAGGACTTCGCCGACATGCTGGCCGAGCTGCGCGGCTATGATCCCAAGCCCGGCCTGCGCTTCGGCGGCGGCGGTGCGGAAGCCGTGGTGCCGGACATCCTGATCCGCGCGGTGCCACGCAAGGACGGCTCGGTCGATTGGGACATCGCGCTCAACCAGGCCACGCTGCCGCGGCTGATCGTCAACCGCAGCTATTACGTGGAAATGCGCGGCGCCTGCGTCAGCAAGGAAGCGCGCGGCTGGCTGGGGGAAAAGCTGGCCGACGCCAACTGGCTGCTGAAAGCGCTGGACCAGCGGCAGAAGACGATCCTGAAAGTGGCGGCCGAGATCGTGAAGCAGCAGGACGGGTTCTTCCGCCACGGCGTCTCGCACCTGCGCCCGCTGACGCTGCGCGCGGTGGCGGAAGCCATCGCGATGCACGAATCGACCGTCAGCCGCGTGACCTCGAACAAGTACCTGCACTGCGATCGCGGCACGTTCGAGCTGAAGTACTTCTTCACCTCGGGCGTCGCTTCGGCCGACGGCGAAGGCGCGGTATCGGCCGAGGCGGTGAAGGCGGCGATCCGGCAACTGATCGACGCCGAGGATCCCAAGGCGATCCTGTCCGACGATGCGCTGGTAGATCTGCTGAAGCAGCGCGGCTTCGATCTCGCCCGCCGCACGGTCGCCAAGTATCGCGAGGCGATCGGGCTGGGCAGTTCGGTGCAGCGCCGCCGCCAGAAGGCGCTCGCCGGGGTGCGCTGAGCGGCTATTCCGCCGCTGCCATCCCCGCTCCCGCCAATCCGGCGTCCGGGCGCTCGGCCAGCATGTGCTGGATCATCTGCTGGAGATCGGCGTCATAGCGCGCCAGCACCAGCCGGTCCTCGGCCGTATCCCAGTGCGTCACCAGTTCGCGCCCGTTCCACCAGTGCAGCGCATAGGCCGGCGGATCGGCGACGATCAGGTTGCGCTGGTCGGGCACGTCGGGATCGATCGGCCGCAAGTCGAGCGCGACCTGCGGCGCGGTGGACGGGCAGGTGGCCACGATCACATGCTCCCACCGCGTCGCGCTGGCGCGATGGATGTGGCCACAGACCAGCCCTGTCACGTTGTCGCGCCCGCGCAGGCAGGTCGCCAGCCGCTCCACCCAGGGTTCGGCGGCGTCGGTGTTCATCCACGGAATTCCGGCCTCGATCGGGGGATGGTGCTGGACGATCAACGTGGGCTTGACCGTGTCCTCGTCCAGCCGCGCGGCAAGCCATGCCGCGCGCTCTTCGCAGAACGCGCCGCCGTGCCGCCCTTCTTCCAGCGTATCGAGCACGATCAGCCGCAGCGCCGGGCTGTCGATCACGTATTGCAGGTAATCCCCGGCAAACGGCGCTTGGGGAAAGACCTCGCGAAACGTCGCGCGCTCGTCATGGTTGCCCAGCGCGAAGTGGACTGGAAACGGCAGCCCAGACAAAGCCTCGCGCAGCCGTTCGTAGCTTTCCCGGTCGCCACGATCGACCAGATCCCCGGTGGCCAGCAGCAGATCGGGCCGCGGGTCCATTTCCAGCAAGGCCTGGACCGTGCGGTCCAGCCGCAGCCGGTTGAATTCGTCCGGCGTGTCCGGCTCGAACCCCAGGTGAATGTCCGTGATCTGTGCGATCAGCATCGCCCCGCGCCCCCCCAAGCCCGCTTACTTCAGGGATGCCGGCCCCCACTGCCGGGGCCGGTCGGCCACGGCGGTGTGAATCGGATCCTGCTGACGCTTCCTGTCCCGTTGGCCCTTCGGCTGCCACGGAGCCCCGCTATCCATGTGATAGGAATGGCACATCGCGCAGCCGGAATCGACCGGGTCCTTGACCTTGACCGAGGCCAGGTGCGTTCCCCCCTCGCCCACATGGCAGCTGCGGCAGCCGCCCGGGCCGTCCATGCCGGGAACGAGCAGGTCCGAAGCGTCGTTCGATTGCGGTGCGCGGGTGTGGCACGCGACGCAATCGGTCTTGCGGTGATCCTTGTGATCGAACCAGCCGGTGTTGTAGTAGCGCCCGTTCTGCGCCACCGGCTGGATCGCGAAGCCGTCGGTGGCCGCCGTGCCACCGCGCGTCACGGTATGACAGTCAAAGCACATGCCGCCCTTCGAGAAGACCTGCGCGATCGCCTGGTCGGCGCGGGTGGGATAGAACCGCACCGCGCGGGCATAGTCCGCCGCGCTGGCGCGCAGCGCCGCATCGCCGGGCACCCGCCGGGCAAGGCCCGAAAGGTTCGCCGGCCGCGCGGGCGCGGTGCCGCGATAGAACGCGCGCAGGTCCGCCACCACCATCGCCGGTTCGCCATGGCGCAGCGACCGGAACGTGCCGCCCACTTCGTCGAAGTTCAGCGAATGGCAGCTCTGGCAGGCTTCTTCCATCACCACCGGCTTGAACCGCGCGCCGCCCGAATCGGTCTTGTGGCAATCCTGGCAGCCAAGGCCCTCGTTGCCGGCGAAGCGGCCGGGGCGGCGGCGCACCATCTGCGCCACGCCGTTGACCTTCGACAGATGCTGGGCGTGCGTGAACTTGAGACCGTTCGGCTCGCGCAGGGCCGGGCTCCACACCGCGCGCTGCAGCAGCGGCTTCGCACCGTTCATGCCGACGATCACCGTCGGCCTGAACTGCGGGTGCGCCGTCCCGAAATCGGCGGCATCGGCGATCTTCGTGTCGGTCAAGCGCGTCTTCAGCCCATCATGGCAGTCGGTACAGAACTGCTGCCGGGTGGCCGGCATAGCACCGGCCCCCTCGTGTTCGGTGTGACAATCCACACAACGGCCGGCGGGACGGTTGAAAGCGGTCGCCACCGCGCGCTGGAAGGCGGCGAAGCCGTGCGGTTCGCCGCGCGCGCGCACCAGCCGCGCCGCGTCGGGGATATGCTGGTGCGCATCCTGCGTGTGGCAGGTGAGGCAGGCATTGTCGCGCACCGCCACGAACGCCTTGACGTGGCAGGCCTGGCAATCGTTCTCGAGATTCTTGTGCGCCAGGCTGAGATGGCCGGAAGACCATGCCTTGTCGGCGTGGAAGCCCGCGGGGCGGCGATCGTCCTTGTGCAGCGCCAGCGGCTTGTACGTGGCATAGCTCCAGATCGGAAAGGCCAGGAACGCCACCAGGATCAGGATGGCAAAGCTCCAGGCCGACATCCGCTTGCCCGGCAGCAGACCTTTCAGCGTGTAGGCACTGCCGAGATCGACATCCTCGGCCGATTCCGAAACCGCTTCCACCCGCCGCACCGAAAAGACCGGTAATCCGGTGTCCGCGTCGCGCGAAAGCTGGATGCGATGGCCGCCGAAGCCCAGTTCGGCGCCGGTGGCGATGTCCAGTTCCCGCCGGTTGACGCTGCGGCCGTTGACGTCGAACGGCTGGTCGCCGATCGATTCGATCAGCAGCCGCTGGTCATCGATCCGCGTGACTCGCGCATGGCGCGGATCGACGGCGAGGTCCGGCAAGTGGATGCCGCAGGCCGCGTCGCGGCCGATGGTCAGTTCATCGCCGTCCACGCGGGAGCCGCGAACGATCTCCTCGCCGCTGGACTTGAGCGCGATCTGGCGGATCAGGAAGCTCATGGAGGCGCTCACCAGTAGAAGAAGACGCTGACGATATGCGCGGAAAGCGCGGCGAGCAGCGCGAAGGTGACGGGGACGTGGACGTAGAGCCAGGCCTGCAGCCAGGTCTTGAGGCGCAAGTGCTTGCGCAGCCGCCCCAGCATGGCCTCCTTGCGCGTAAGCAGCGCGTCCACCTTGTCCAGCGGATCATCGGCGGTGCGCGCGCGGTAGGCCCGCATCCGGCGCAGTTCCGCCGCCGCCGCGCGCGTGGCATCGCGCGCGTAGCGCCCAGTCACGCGGTTCCAGAAGGAGCCCGCGAAGGGGTTCTCCTCCAGGCTGCTGTTGACCAGCGCCGCCGCCTGCGGATCGAGCGCCTGCGCCGCATCGTGAATCTGCCGGTCGAGCGACCGCAGCGCTTCCACCATCTGCTTCTCGGTGATCGCGCCTTCCTCGTCATAGCGGTTGTCCGACAGCGCGCTGGGCAGCGTGGCATAGACCCAGATGCCGAACAGGCCGGACAGGATCACCAGCATCATCAGCGCCCACGCCAGCGTGTGCACGTTCCAGCCGAAGTGGAAGCCCGAATGCAGCGTGCCCACCACGATCAGGCACAGCCCGAGATAGACATGCGCCGAGGTCCATGCGCGCAGCGACCAGCGGCCCGGCGTGATCGCGCGCTTGCGCACGCCCAGCAGCGTCAGCCACAGGATCAGCAGCGCGCCCAGCGTGCCGAGCGTGTAGCCCAGCCAGCTCGATCCGAAATGCTGCCCCGGCAGCGGCACGAACACGTACAGCGCGATCAGCACCACCGCGAGCAGCGCGGATATCTTGAGCCACCGTCCGTTGCGATAACGCAGGAAGCCTTCGTGCGTGCTGGTCCGGTCGCGGCTGGTGCGCGGACGGCGAACCTTGCCGGCCTTTTCCGGCCCTTGGGCAACGCTTGCCATGGTCAGGCCTCCTCGTTCTCGAGCCGGGCGACGGTCAGGAACTCGTCAGGCGAGACGCGGATCGCCGCGCCGGTGGGGCAGGCCCGCACGCAGCTGGGGCCGCCGTCGATCCCGGCGCACATGTCGCACTTGATCGCCTTCTTGCGGTCGAGCAGTTCGTCCACCGCCGGATCGCCTGTGTACTTGGTGTGCTTCTTCGACCACTTGTACGATGGCTCGCCCGGCCCGGGGCCGCTGCCGAAGAACAGCCACGACCATAGCGAAGGCTTCTTCGGCGGCACCTTCTCCATGCGGATCACCCCATAGGGGCAATTGCGCTGGCAGTTGCCGCAACCGATGCAGGTATCGTTGATCGAGACCTCGCCATCCGGCCCGCGCTGGATCGCGTTGGGCGGGCAATCGGCCATGCAGTGCGGGTGCTCGCAGTGGCGGCAGCTGGTCGGCACGTGCAGGTGGGCAAAGCTGCGCCCCGCCTCGCGGTCCAGCCGCGACAGGCCGTCGTGGCTGTCGGCGCAGGCCTTCTCGCAGTTGTCGCAGCCCACGCACAGCGTCTCGTCGATCAACAGCACGTCAGTCGCCTCGCCCAGCCCCTGGCTGACGAGGAACTTGGCCTGCTCCGAATAGAGATCGACCACGCCCGAGAAGCTGTCCTTGCGCGATTCGATGAAGGCGTTGGTCTTGCGGCGGCCTTCCATGTCCTTGCGCGCGCGCTCCAGCAGCGTCGGCTTCGCCGCCAGCACGCGGGCGAAGGCATCGCCATCGATGCGGATCACTTCGGACTTGATCGCCGCGCGTACCGTAGCGGTGCGCTGGCCGCCATCGATCAGCGCCATCTCGCCGACGTAGGAGCCGGCCGGAAGGTAGGACAGGAACACCGGCTTGCCGCCGACTTCCTTCTCCACGATCATCGATCCCACGCGGATGACGAAGACATCGCGATCCTCGTCGCCCTCGCTGATGATGGGCTTGCCCGCCGGCACCTGTTCGATCCGCGCGGTCTCCACCACTTCGCGGATATCGTCGGGCGTCAGCCCCGATCCGAACATCTGCAGGATCTGCCGCTCGGTGGAAATACGCTCGATCGCCCGCCGCGCGGTCGGCACCTGGCTTTGCAGCTTGAGCGCGGCGTTGCGGCTGATCTCGACGCAGATCGTATCCTCCGCCGCCACGATCGTCGCGCCGCGCCGACGGCCGGAAATGAGGCCGACCTCACCGAAGATCGTGCCTGCGGGAATGGGCACGACCCGCGAAGAATCGTTCGGATCGATGCGGACGTGGACCGATCCCGAAGCGATCGCGAACAGCGAGGACCCCGGATCGTTCTTCTCGAAGATAACCTCGCCCTTGCGATAGGCGCGGGCATCGGAATCGAGCATGAATTCGCGCAGCTGCAGCGTGGTCATGCCTTCGAGGATGGTGATCCGCGTGCGCAGGAACTCCAGCCATTCGGTGACCGACCGGTTGCCCGGCAGATCCCGGAACCGCGCTTCCAGCAGCGGTTCGTCCGCCGGCTTCAGCGTGGTGTTGCCGTTGATGAACTCGATGACGTCATAGCCCTGGTTCATGCAGTGCTTGATCAGCGGATAGCCCGCCAGCGCGCCGATCACGAAAATGCCGGGCGCGGTCGATTCGAACTGCGGCGAAAGCGTGGGAAAGGCCAGCCGGTCGGCGCTGGCGAACGCGATGCCGCAGCCTTCGACGAAGGCGCGCGGCGGGGCGGAACCGATGCGCGCGATGATCCGGTCGCAGCGGATCTTCTCCTCACCGTCGCGCGTGGACAGGGTGATCCAGCCCGGTTCTACCGCCTTGGTCTCGGTTTCGTAGCGGATCGTCAGCCGGCCCGCCGCGTCGTCCTCGACCAGCGCCTTGGCGTTCGGCTCCTTGGCGGTGGGGAAGCTTTCGCGCACATTGGTCGATTTGGGCGCGCGGTTGAGAACGGTGACGACATTGCCCTGCGCCGCATCCTCGACCAGGCCGCGCGCGTTCTCGATCCCCGCGTCGCCCGTGCCGATCACCACGACATGCTCGTCGAGAATCGCATAGGGATCGTCGAGCTGGTAGGTCACGTGCGGCAGGTCCGCGCCGGGGCAGCGCAGCAGGTTGGGGTTGCCCTGCGTGCCGATCGCCAGCACCACGTTTTCGGCCAGCACCGTCTCGCCGCTGGTCAGCTCGATCGCATAGGGCGGGGCATGGCGTTGCAGCTCGGTGGTGGTCGTGGACCCGTCCCGCGCGCGGGAAACGATCTGCTGCACCGAGCCGGGGATCGCTTCGCCCGTGCCGCGAATCGCCTTCACATCGGCGTTGTATTTCACATTCACGCCCAGCTCGGCGGTGCGGCGGTTCCACTTGTCGAGGATGTCCTCCTTCTTGCCGGCGTCGAACTCCTGGTCGGACCGCAGGATCAGCTGCGATGGCGTGGCCATCACGTGCTTGCCCTTCTGGTATTTGTAGATCGTGTCGGAGAGATGGCCCGATTTTTCGAGCAGCACATGGCTCAGCCCGAGCTGTGCCGCACGGCTGGCCGCGCTCATGCCCGCCGGGCCGGAGCCGATGATCGCAACTTTGTAGACTTCGCTCACCGGTGTGCGTCCCCCGCAACACGAAAGCGGACCTCTGCGGGTTCCTGCTTTCCATCAACCGATTTGCGACCCCAATTCGCGCGGACATTAGCGGATGAACCGGGCTTTGCCACCCGCAAATTCGCGGCACCGCATACAAGGGGGGTGGACCGGGGTGGAGTGGGTTTGGGCAAGGACGCGCCGGCCGCTTCCGGGCCGCCGTCGCAAGGGCCGCCGCGCATCGCCTTGCAACATGGTGCGCGAGCGCGATATGCGGTTGCAGCGCAAGAACGCCGCAAGGAGATTTCGATGACCGAGGCCGAGCAGTCTCCTTCCGCAAGTCCCGCCCTCGAAAGCCCGGCTCCGCAGGCCGCGGGCGGGGCGGGCTGGTTGGGCAAGGTGCTGCTGGCGGGCGCTGCGGTCATGGCCATCGCCGCGGCGGGCGTCGCCATCTATCGCGGGCAGAAGCAGGAAGCCGCGGTAGTCGCGCCGGCGACGGCCGATGCCAGCCAGGCGCCTTCGGTCGACGATGTGATCGCCAAGCTGGAGGCCAAGCTGAAGGCCGATCCGGAAAACGCCGAAGGCTGGCGCATGCTGGGCTGGTCCTATTTCCAGACCGAACGCTATGCCGAAGCCGCGACCGCACTGAAGAAGGCGACCCGGCTCGATCCCGATCACGCCGAAACCTTCTCGTTCCTGGGCGAGGCGCTGGTGCTGGCGAGCGACAGCGAGGGGCGGATCCCCCCCGATGCGCAGGCCGCGTTCGACCGCGCGCTGCAACTCGATCCCAAGGATGCACGCGCACGGTATTTCAAGGCGGTGGCGATGGACCTTTCGGGCCAGCACCGCCGCGCGATCGACATGTGGTTCGACCTGCTGGCGGACACCCCGTCCGACGCGCCCTATGCCGACGATATCCGCGACGTGATCCGCAACGTGGGTCAGAAGTACAAGATCGACGTGGACAAGAGGCTGGCCGAAGCGCGCTTCGCGGCGCCGGCCGCCGGCATGGTTACCGATGGTGCGCAAAAGGCGGCCTCCGGCATTCCCGGCCCGACGGGCGATGAAATGAAAGCCGCCGCCGGTCTGCCCAAGGGCCAGCAGGAGGCGATGGTGCGCGGCATGGTCGACGGGCTGGAGGCAAAGCTCGCCCAGAACCCCGGCAATCCCGATGGGTGGATCATGCTGATGCGCAGCCGCATGCAGCTGGGCGAGCCGGGCAAGGCCGGCAAGGCGCTGCAGGACGGCCTGGCCGCGTTCCGCAACGATCAGGCGGCCAGCCGCCGGCTGCGCGAGGCCGCCGCCACTCTGGCCGTTCCCGGCGCCTGACCGCCGCCGGCGGTTTCCGCCATCCGGCCCCATCGTTTCCAGCGCCTGTTGAAAACCCGCGCGACTCGCCGCGATTGCGGCATTTACGCGAAATTAACCTTTAATGTTCATTGGTCCTATGGTTAATGTCGGACAAGAGCGTTTGACGAGGGATTAACGCTGCCATCCTGTTATGGCGAGAAGGGGCGGTTGTATGCGTGTGCTGCTGATCGAGGACGAGCCGACCACGGCCAAGGCCATCGAGCTGATGCTTTCGGCCGAAGGTTTCAACGTCTATTCAACCGATCTCGGGGAAGAAGGCCTCGATCTCGGCAAGCTCTATGATTACGATATCATCCTTCTGGACCTCAACCTGCCGGACATGCACGGTTACGATGTCCTCAAGAAGCTGCGCGTCGCCAAGGTGCAGACGCCGGTTCTCATTCTCTCCGGCATTTCGGAAATGGATTCGAAGGTGCGCAGCTTCGGCTTCGGCGCCGACGACTACGTGACCAAGCCCTTCCACCGCGAGGAACTGATCGCCCGCATCCATGCGGTCGTGCGCCGTTCCAAGGGCCATTCGCAATCGGTCATCCGCACCGGCAAGCTCTCGGTCAACCTCGATGCCAAGACGGTCGAGGTCGATAACGCGCGCGTGCATCTGACCGGCAAGGAATACGCGATGCTCGAGCTGCTCTCGCTGCGCAAGGGCACCACGCTGACCAAGGAAATGTTCCTGAACCACCTTTACGGCGGGATGGACGAACCCGAACTCAAGATCATCGACGTGTTCATCTGCAAGCTGCGCAAGAAGCTGGCGCACGCCTGCGGTGGCGACAACTACATCGAAACCGTCTGGGGCCGCGGCTATGTGCTGCGCGATCCGGACGACAAGCTGGACGTCGAGGCCGCCTGATTTCCCGCCCTCATTTCCCGCAGCGTCTGTTCCTGACGAAAGCGGTCCGCTCCGGGGGGTGCGGGCCGCTTTTCGTTTGCGGGCGCTCCCTCCCCCCTCCCTGCTCCCCCCTCCCCAACGCATCGCCGGTCTGCTAGGCGCGCCGCTTTACCGACCAGCAGGCCCCGTTTCATGACCGCGCACAAGTCCGGCGATCCCACCACGCTAAACCGCCTCTACGGACGCGCCAAGGGCAAGCCCCTGCGCCAGGGCCAGCAGGCGCTGGTCGATACCCTGCTACCGCAGATCGCCGTGCCGACGGACGGCCCGGTCACCGCCGAACGCCTGTTCGGGCACGATCGCCCGCTCCATTTCGAAATCGGCTTCGGCGGCGGCGAGCACATGGCCGCGCGGGCCGACATGCTGCCCGATCACGGCTTCATCGGCGCCGAACCCTTCCTCAACGGCGTGGCGCAGGCGCTGACGCACCTTGACGGCGATGGCGGCCGGCACCCACCCATTCCCAACGTGCGCATCCATCACGGCGATGCGCTGGAGGTGCTGGCGCGCATTCCCGACGGCTCGCTCTCGTTTCTCTACCTGCTCCATCCCGACCCCTGGCCCAAGGCGCGCCATGCCAAGCGGCGGATGATGAACGACGGCCCGCTGCGCCTGTTCGCGGCCAAGCTGAAACCGGGCGGCGAATTCCGCTTCGGCACCGACCACGCCATCTACCTGCGCCATGCCCTGATGGTGATGCGCCGCCATCGCGATGCGTTCGAATGGCTGTGCGAAAAGCCGGCGCAGTTCCAGAACCGCCCCGGCGGCTGGCCGGAAACGCGCTACGAGGCCAAGGCGCGCAACGTCTACGGCCACGAGGTCTGGTATTTCCGCTATCGCCGCCGTCAGGAAGGCTGAGGCGACAGGGTTAACCTCAAAATAACCAAGCATGGCGCATGATCCAGCATGCCGGTCCCCCCGGAGTCGCGGGGACACCAAGGCAGGAGCTGGTTCATGTCGAACGCCGACACCGCTACGCTGATCCTGACCGAGATGCGCGAATTCGCGAGCTTCTCGGCCGCCGAACAACGCTATATCCGGCGCAGTCTGGATGTCGGCCTCGGCCGGCAGGACGCGTTCCGCCTGTGGGCGCGCAGCGGCGAGGAAACCGCCTCGATCCGCGCGCAGTACGTGATCTATCAGGATCTCAAGACACTGCGCACGGTCCTGCCCGAAGGGCCCGGTCCCGACGGCCTCGAAAGCTTCATGGGCAAGCTGATGCGCGTGACCGCGTTCGATCTGGGGCAGGAACGGCTCAGCTGCTTCTCGGCCTATCGCTTCCTCTACGAACGCCTGCTGGGCGCCGAAGTGCGGCCATGGCTGCCGGGTGGGTTCTGCGGCGCCGCGGCGCTGCCGCAGATCCGGCCGGAACGGCGCAAGGGCCTGCTCCAGTCGATCAGCGAAGCCGCCGCCACCGCGCCGGGCTGGTCGCCCCGCGCGCCGAAGTTCTATCCCGAATTCGTCGAACTCGAAGCCGCCTGATAACGGACTGCCTGAAAAACAGCCCCTTTACGCCTTGTAGAGCGCATCGATCCGCGCGCCGTACCGCTCGCGGATCTTGTGCCGCCGGATCTTGAGGCTGGGCGTCATCTCGCCGTTCTCGATGCTGAACGCCTCGTCCGCGAACGTGAACTGGCGGACTTTCTCGATCACCGACAAATCCCGGTTCACCCGGTCCACCGCGTCGCGAATCGCGTTGCGGAAGGCGGGCAGGCCCTGCAACGTCGCCACGTCGAACTTCTCGTCCTGTTCGCGCGCCCATTCCACCGCCCATTCCGCATCGGGCACGATCAGGCCGACCAGATAGGGCCGCTTGTCGCCCGAAACCATCGCCTGCGCGATTTCGGGCTGGAGCGTCAGCATCCCTTCCACCTTCTGCGGAGAGACGTTGTCGCCCTTGTCGTTAACGATCATGTCCTTCTTGCGGTCGGTGATGACGATCCGGCCGTTGGCATCGAGGTGGCCGATATCGCCAGTGTGCAGCCAGCCATCCTGGATCGCCCGCGCGGTTTCCGCCGGGTTGTGCCAGTAGCCGTGCATGACCAATTCGCCGCGCACGAGGATTTCGCCGTCCTCGGCAATGCGGACCTCCACGCCCTTCATCGGCGGGCCGACGGTGTCCATCTTGATGCCCGCCGCGGGGCGGTTGCACGATATCACCGGGCCGGCTTCGGTCTGGCCATAGCCCTGCAGCATGGTCAGGCCCATCGCCTCGAAGAACACCCCGACATCGGGATTGAGCGGCGCCCCGCCCGAAACCATCGCCTTGATGCGGCCGCCGAAGCGCAGGCGGATCTTGGGGCGCAGGCTCTTTTCCAGCAGGAAATCCATCGGCCGGTCCAGCAGCCGGCCGCGGCCCTGCGCCTGGCGTTCGCCGATCGCCAGCGCCCGGCCCATCAGGTAGTTGGCCACGCGGCCCTGCTTTTCCACCTGCTTCATGATGCGCGTGCGCAGCACTTCGAACAGGCGCGGCACCACGACCATCAGCGTGGGACGCACTTCCTCGATATTGCTCGCCAGCTTTTCCAGCCCTTCGGCATAGAAGATCTGCGCGCCCATGCCGATCGGCAGGTACTGGCCACCGGTGTGCTCGTAAGCATGGCTGAGCGGCAGGAACGACAGGAACACTTCCTCGTCCCAGCCGAAATCGTTGGCCAGGATATGCGCCGCGCCATCCACGTTGCACAGGATCGCGCCGTGGTGCTGCACCACCCCGCGCGGCGCGCCGCCGGTGCCGCTGGTATAGATGATGCAGGCAGTGTCCGCGCGCCCGATGCCGGCGATGCGCGCCTCCACCGCCGCGCGGGCCGCCGCCGCGTTCCCCGCCAGCAGCGCGTCCCAGTCGTGGAACGTCAGCGTGCCCGATTGCGCCTGCCGCAGCGGCTCGATGCCGATGACGTGTTCGGCGCAGGGCGCGCGCAGCGCCGCCGCCAGCAGCGGCCGCGCTAGCTTGGCGTTGGAAACGACGATCGCGCGCGCGCCGGAATTCTCCAGGATGTGCAGGTGATCGCGCTCGGTATTGGTGATGTAGGTCGGCACGGTGACCAGCCCGGCGGCCATGATCGCCAGATCGGCCAGGCACCATTCGGGCCGGTTTTCCGACACCAGCGCCACCCGGTCGCCATCCTTCAGGCCCAGCCCGCGCAGGGCCTCCGCCATCAGGCAGACCCGGTCCGCCGCCTCGCGCCAGGTGATCGCCCGCCACGCGCCATCGTGCTTGGCCGAGAGGAACGGCCCATCGCCCCGCGCGCGCGCGCGGTCGAAGAACATTGCGACCAGGTTCGGGAATTGTTCGAAATCGCTGAGCTGCACGTCCGGTCCTCTGCCCCACCCGCGCGCCGGCTTTTGCTCCGCCGTTCGCGCAGGGGAAAGTCCTAAAGAAGCTGCGCCGCCACGGCAACCTTGCGCAAGGCGGACACGCCTATCGGAAAGCGTTCAGGGCGCCACCGCCGCGCCTTCGCTGCGCGGATCGGCCGCGCCACGCCAGCGATCGCCGACGCGTTCGATCGCGTTGGCCTTGAAGGAAGCCTCGCGCGCGATGACCTGCCGGTGACCCAGCGCCATCAGCGCCGGGATCATCGCTTCCTGCGCGGAGCCCTTTTCCACGAACACCACGTCGCCGCCGGGCGCGAAGATCACCGGCAGGGCGATCGCCTCGCGCGCGGGCAGGCCCCAGTCGAGCACGCCGATGATCGCCTTGGCGACCTGGGCCGGGATCGTCGCCCCGCCGGCCGCGCCGATCGCCAGCCGCAGCTGGCCATCGGGGCCGTAGATCAGCGTCGGCGCCATCGAACTGCGCGGCCGCTTGCCCGCTTCCACCCGGTTCGCGGTGGGCACGCCATCGCGATCGGGCACGATGTTGAAGTCGGTCAGCTCGTTGTTGAGATAATAGCCGCCGACCATCAGGCCCGAGCCGAACGGGCTTTCGATCGTGGAGGTATAGCTGGCCGCGTTGCCCCAGCGGTCCACCGCGACGAAATGGGTGGTGCCGTGCTCTTCCTGCGGGCGTGCGGGCGCGAAAGCGGTGCGGACGCCCGGCGGTGTCCCCGCCACGACCGACGGCAGCGTGCCCTTGTCCGAAATCAGCGCGGATCGTGTCGCCAGATAGGCGGGGTCGGTCAGCCCGGCGACCGGCACGCTGACGAAATCGCTGTCCCCCAGGTAGCGGTCGCGATCGGCGTAGGCCAGCCGTTCGGATTCGGCGATCAGGTGCCAAGATACCGGGTTGTCCGGCCCCAGCGCCTTCAGATCGAAGCGTTCGAGCTGCTTGAGAATGGCGTAGACCGTGGTCGCGCCCGAGGACGGCGGCCCCATCCCGCACACGCGGTAGCCACGGTAATCGCCGCACACCGGCGCGCGTCCCTTCGCCTGATAGCCGGCGAGGTCCGCCGTCGTCAGCGGCGCGGGATTGCGCGGCGCGGTGCCGACCTTGGCGGCCACGGTCCCGGCATTGTCGCCCGCATAGAAGCTGTCGGCCCCCTGCGCCGCGATTTTCTCCAGCGTTTCGGCCAGCGCGGGATTGCGGATCACCGTGCCCGCGGGCAGCGGCTGCCCGTCCGCCCCGTAGTAGATGGCGCGTGCCTGCGGATCGAGCGCGCCGGTCCGCGGGAAGCGGCTCAGCATCGCGTAAAGGCGCGGCGTCATGACAAAGCCATCGCGGGCCAGCCGGATCGCCGGCTGGAACAGCGCGCGCCACGCCAGCTTGCCGTGGTGGGCGTGCGCCAGCGCGGCCAGGCGCAGGTTGCCCGGCACGCCCACGCTGCGCCCGCCCGGAATCGCCTCGATGATCGGCAGCGGTTGGCCGTTGACGTAGAACCACTGCGGGCCGGCGGCCTTGGGCGCGGTTTCGCGGCCGTCCACCGTCTCGACCTTGCCCGCCGCATCGCCCAGCACCAGGAAGCCGCCGCCCCCGATGCCCGAGCTTTGCGGTTCGACCACGGTCAGCGCCAGCATCGTGGCGATCGCGGCGTCGGTGGCGGTTCCGCCCAGCCGCAGCATGTCCACACCCGCTTCGGCCGCGCGCGGATCGGCGGCGGACACCAGCCCCTTCTCGCCCACCGGCACGCCATCCGCGGGAGCGGGCGCCGGCGCGGCCTGCGGGGTGGTGGAGGCCATCTGGCCCATCGGGGCGCAGGCGGACGTGAGCAGAAGCGCTGCAAGCAGCGCGCGACCGGGCATTTTCATCGATAGCATGGCCGCAAGGCTATTCGGTCCCGACGGCCTCCGCAATGCTCGTCATGCCTTCTTGCCGTACACGCTTCGCCAGGCCCGTCACGATCGCGCGCGCAAGGCCCGGTCCTTCGTAGACCATCGCGCTGTAGATCTGGACCAGGCTGGCGCCCGCACGGATGCGCTGCCACGCATCGTCGGCGCTGGCGATGCCGCCCACGCCGATCAGCGGAATGGCGCCGCCGCTCGCCTTGCGGAATTCGCGCAGGCGTTCCAGCGCCATCTGCCGCAGCGGCTCGCCCGAAAGCCCGCCCGTTTCTCCGGCATGGACCGATCGCAGCGAAGCGGGCCGCTCGATCGTGGTGTTCGACACGATCAGCGCATCGAGCCGCCTGTCCAGCGCAATGCGGCAGATCGCGTCGACATCGGCCCGCTGGAGATCGGGGGCAAGCTTCAGGAACACCGGCGTTGCCAGCGCGCCGCGCGCCTCGATCACCGCATCCAGCAATTCGGCCAGCGCGCCTTCGTCCTGCAAGGCGCGCAGGCCCGGCGTGTTGGGCGAACTGATGTTGACCGTGAGATAGGTCGCCAGCGGCGCCATCGTCCGTGTCATCGCCGCATAGTCGGCGATGCGGTCGGCCGAATCCTTGTTGGCGCCGATGTTGACGCCCACGATCCCCGGCTTGCCCAGGCGGGCGCGCAACCGCGCGGCCACCGCATCCGCGCCGTTGTTGTTGAAGCCCATGCGGTTGATGACCGCCCGGTCCTCCACCAGCCGGAACAGCCGGGGCTCGGGGTTCCCCGCCTGCGGACGCGGCGTTACCGTGCCGATCTCGGTAAAGCCGAAACCCAGGCGCAGCACCGCGTCGGGCACTTGCGCGTTCTTGTCGAAGCCGGGCGCCATGCCCACCGGGTTGGGAAAGACGATGCCCGCCACGCGCTGCGTCAGCGCGGGCTCGGGCGCCAGCCGCCGCGCCAGCGGCGCGGCGCCAAGCGCCATCAGGGTAAGCCGGTGGGCCTGTTCAGCCGGTACGCGAAACAGCAAGGGGCGCAGCAGTCGATAGAGCATGAAACGGGAAGTCCGCATCCGGATCGGGGAAGAAGTTCCGTCCTATTGCGTCTGCGGTGTCCCAAGCCAAGTGCGATTGCTGCCATCGTGCATCGATATTTCATATAACTAACGGCATTTTTTCAACCTGTTGCGCCGCCGCAACCGTTTTTGTCGAATCCGTACAATTACCGACTCGGCCAATCCCATAGACAAACCGCGCGACCCGAAGGGCTCGGTGCAGTGATGTATCGGGTTCTCGACTTTACGGCGGCCGATGCCCTTCGGGGTTCGGCCGCCTTTTTTTCGCTCTTCCCGGACAAGCACCGCACTGATTTGCAACCGCCACCTCCGCGCCTTGCGCTTGTGGAGAGCCGCGCCTAGATAACCGGAACGATTCGGTCTGATTTGCAGCCCGCGTTCCCGGAGACTCCCAGGCGATGCGTCTTTCCAGCATGGCGGACTATGCCGTGGTCACGATGACCG
This sequence comes from Novosphingobium sp. LASN5T, assembly GCF_003856955.1. Taxonomy (NCBI): domain Bacteria; kingdom Pseudomonadati; phylum Pseudomonadota; class Alphaproteobacteria; order Sphingomonadales; family Sphingomonadaceae; genus Novosphingobium; species Novosphingobium sp. LASN5T. Next base: position 29,383 of record NZ_RQSI01000022.1, on the reverse strand, counting down.
CCGCCGCACGCCATTGCGGCGGGGCGCGGATCAGCGCGCAGCAACTGGCCGAGGAAACCGGCCTGCCCGCCCCTACCGTGCAGAAGCTGGTCAGCAAGCTTTCGGCCGCCGGCCTGCTGAAGTCGGTGCGCGGCGCGCGCGGCGGGCTGAAGCTGGCCCGCCCCGCGGCCGCGATCACGCTGGCCGATATCATCGAGGCGGTGGAAGGCCCGATCGCGCTGGCCCCGTGCAGCACGCCGGTCCGCCAGGACTGCACCTGCTCGCTCGAGAAGGATTGTACCGTCCGCCCGCACTGGCCCGTCGTCGACGCGGCGCTGCGCGGCGCGCTGTCGGCCGTCCCCCTTACCCAGTTTGCCCGCCCGATCGCGGCGGAGGCTACCGCATGACCGAAGAAACCCAGGTACAGGACACCCCAGAAAGGGACCAGGCTGCGCGCGACGCGGCGAAGAAGCTCGAAACCTACGAGTGGGGCTTCACGTCCGACATCGAGCAGGAATTCGCGCCCAAGGGCCTGTCCGAAGAGACCGTCCGCTTCATCTCCGCCAAGAAGCAGGAGCCGGAATGGATGCTCGAATGGCGGCTGCGCGCCTATCGCCACTGGCTGACGATGGAGACGCCGGACTGGGCAAAGCTCAACGTGCCGCCGATCGACTATCAGGACGCCTATTACTACGCCGCGCCCAAGAAGAAGGATGGGCCGAAATCGCTGGACGAGGTCGATCCCGAAATCCTGCGCGTCTATGAAAAGCTGGGCATTCCGCTGGAGGAGCAGAAAGTGCTCGCCGGCGTGGAAGGTGCGCGCAAGATCGCGGTCGACGCGGTGTTCGACAGCGTTTCGGTCGCCACCACATTCCGCAAGGAGCTGGAAGAGGCCGGCGTGATCTTCCGCTCGATCAGCGAGGCGATCCGCGAATACCCCGATCTGGTCAAGCGCTGGCTGGGCAAGGTCGTGCCGATGCACGACAACTACTTCGCCGCGCTCAACTGCGCGGTCTTTTCCGACGGCACCTTCGTCTACATCCCCGAAGGCGTGCGCTGCCCGATGGAGCTGTCCACCTATTTCCGCATCAACGCGGAGAATACCGGCCAGTTCGAACGCACGCTGATCGTGGCGGACAAGGGCGCCTACGTCTCGTACCTCGAAGGCTGCACCGCGCCCCAGCGCGACGAGAACCAGCTGCACGCCGCGGTGGTCGAACTGGTCGCTCTCGACGATGCCGAGATCAAGTATTCGACCGTGCAAAACTGGTATCCCGGCGATGCCCAGGGCAAGGGCGGCATCTACAACTTCGTGACCAAGCGCGCGCTGTGCCAGGGCGCTCGGTCCAAGGTTTCGTGGACGCAGGTGGAAACAGGCTCGGCGATCACGTGGAAGTACCCGTCCTGCGTGCTGAACGGCGAGGATTCGGTGGGCGAGTTCTACTCGGTTGCCGTCACCAACAATTACCAGCAGGCCGATACCGGCACCAAGATGATCCACAACGGCAAGGGATCGCGCTCGACCATCGTGTCGAAGGGCATTTCCGCCGGCCGGTCGAACAACACTTATCGCGGCCTGGTGCGCGTGGCCCCGCAGGCCGATGGCGTGCGCAACTTCACCCAGTGCGATTCGCTGCTGCTCGGCGGTGAATGCGGCGCGCATACCGTGCCCTATATCGAGGTGCGCAACCCCGGCGCGACGATCGAGCACGAGGCGACCACCAGCAAGATCAGCGACGACCAGCTGTTCTACGCGATGCAGCGCGGGCTGGACCAGGAAAGCGCCGTGGCGCTGATCGTCAACGGCTTCGCGCGCGAGGTGCTGCAGCAACTGCCGATGGAATTCGCGGTGGAAGCGCAGAAGCTGCTGGGGATTTCGCTTGAGGGGAGCGTGGGTTGACCTGGACTCTCCGCGATCAGGCGAAACACCAGAACCTCCCTCCCCTTCAGGGGAGGGGCCGGGGGTGGGGTCTCTCCGCCACGCGCGTCGAAGAGATTGCGCGTTTCGCCGCCGAAATGCGCCGCGAGCCGACCGAGCCGGAAAAGCGCCTGTGGCATGTCCTCTCCCGCTCGCAACTGGACGGCTACAAGTTCCGCCGCCAGGCGCAGGTCGGTCCCTTCATCACCGATTTCCTGTGCCCGCAAAAGGCACTCGCAATCGAGGTCGATGGCGAAACGCACGATATCGAGACGGACCGCCGCCGCGATACCGCCTTGCGCAAACTGGGTTTCGGTGTGCTGCATGTCGCTAACGCGGACGTGATGCGCAACATTGACGGGGTTCGCCAGGCGATCCTTGGCGCGCTTGAGGCAGCGCCGGACCGCTGGGACAGACCCCACCCCAACCCCTCCCCTGAAGGGGAGGGGCTTCAAGCCCCGAAGGAACATTCGCGATGAGCGATACCGACGACGCCCCGCGCAAAACGCTGCGCCTGCGCGCCGATACCGAAGCCCCCAAGCTCCAGAAAAAGGGGCGTGGCTGGAACATCGCCGAATCGCGGCTTGATACGCTGCATGACGCCGCGCGCGAGATGCGCCGGTCGCCCACCCCGGCGCAGGCCGCGCTGGCGGCGGAGCTGGCCAAGGCCGACCTCGGGCGGTACCGCTTCAAGCGCTATGCGGTGATCGGATCGGCCATCGTCGATTTCGCCTGCCAGCCGCTCAAGCTGGTGGTCGCGCTCGACGAAGGCACGAACCCGCCCGAGATCGAGCGCCGGCGCGACCGCAGCCTGGGCGAAGTGGGCATCAAGGTGATCCGCTATCCCGCCGCCGACGTGCTGGCCGATCCCGAAGGGGCCGCCCGCGCCGTGCTCGCCGAAATGAAGGCCCGCTGGCACGAACAGCGCGCCTCGTCCCGCCCGAACCAGAACCGTCACCGGCAAGGCGCCGCGCGCGGATACCAGAGATAAGCATGCTCCAGATCGATAACCTTTCCAACGAAATCGCCGGCAAGGCCATTCTCAAGGGCTTGTCGCTGACCGTGAACGCGGGCGAAATCCACGCGATCATGGGGCCAAACGGTGCGGGCAAGTCCACGCTGGCCTATACGCTGGGCGGACGACCCGGCTACGAGGTCACCGGCGGCTCGGTCGCGTTCGAAGGCGCCGACCTGCTGGCCATGGAGCCGCACGAGCGCGCCGCGGCGGGGCTGTTCCTGGGCTTCCAGTATCCGGTCGAGATTCCCGGCGTGTCCAACGTCCAGTTCCTGCGCGAGGCGCTGAACGCGCAGCGCAAGGGCCGGGGCGAAGCGCCGCTTTCGGGCGGGGAATTCCTGAAGCTCGCCAAGGAAAAGGCCGGCCTGCTGCGCATGGACATGGATATGCTAAAGCGCCCGGTGAACGTCGGCTTTTCGGGCGGCGAGAAGAAGCGCGCCGAGATGGTGCAGATGGGGATTCTCGATCCCCGGCTGGCGATTCTGGACGAAACCGATTCGGGCCTCGACATCGACGCCCTGCGCATCTGCGGCGAAGGCATCAACGCGATCATGCGCAAGCCGGACAAGGCGGTGCTGCTGATCACGCATTACCAGCGCCTGCTCGATTACGTGAAGCCGGACTTCGTGCACGTGCTGGCCGGTGGCCGCATCGTGAAGTCGGGCGGCCCCGAACTGGCGCTCGAACTCGAACAGCATGGTTACGAGGCGGTGGCGGCGTGAACGCGGCCGCCCTGCCCCTGCCCACCCGCAAGGACGAGGGCTATCGCTACGCCGATCTGGCCGCGCTGGAAACGGTGTGGCCGGCGGCGGTGCAAGTCGTCCGCGTGCCCGCCGGGGAAAGCGCCGCCCTGTCGCTCATCGCCGACGGCAACGGCCCCGAAGCCCATGAAATCGCGATCACGCTGGAAGACGGCGCGGTGTTCGACCTGCGCCTGCTCAACGCCGGCGCTGCCTATGGCCGCATCGGCGTGACGGTCACGCTGGGCAAGGGAGCGGACTTCACGCTGGGCGCGGCGCAGTTGGGCGGCGGCGCGCAGACGCTCGAAGTGGTGACCGAAGTGACACACGCCGAACCCGATGCGCAGAGCCGCCAGATCGTGCGTTCAGTGCTGGGCGGCCATGCCACCGGCACCTATCTCGGCCGTGTCGCCGTGGCGCGCGGCGCGATTGGCACCGATGCCGAGCAATCGGTCCGCGCCATGCTGCTCGACCGGACGGCGACCGCCAACGCGCGGCCGGAACTCGAAATCTTCGCCGACGACGTGAAATGCGCGCACGGCTGCGCGGTGGGCGAGCTTGACGCGCAGGGCCTGTTCTACCTGCAATCGCGCGGGCTTCCCCCGGCGGACGCGAAGAAGCTGATGCTGCAGGCGTTCATCGCCGAAGCCTTCGTCGGCGCGGCCGACGAGGACGCGCTGACGCAAGCCGCGCTCAAGGCGCTGGAGGGGCTGCTGTGACGACGGCAGCGCTCACCCAGGATCAGCCCACCCATGGCCCCTCCCGCATGCGGGAGGGGGACATCTGGCCCGGCCTGCGCAATCCCGATGGCAGCCGCTGGCACTATCTCGATACCGCCGCCACCGCGCAGAAGCCGCAAGAGGTGATCGACGCGGTGACGCGCGCGATCGGCGCGGACTACGCCACCGTCCACCGCGGGGTCTATACCCGTTCGGCCGACATGACGCTGGCGTTCGAAGCCGCGCGGCGCAAGGTCGCCGGCCTGCTGGGCGGGGACGAGGGCGAGATCGTGTTCACCCGGGGCGCAACCGAGGCGATCAACCTGGTCGCGCAGACCTGGGGGCAGGCCAATCTCAAGGCCGGGGATCGCATCCTGCTGTCGGTGCTGGAGCACCATTCCAACATCGTGCCCTGGCAATTGCTGCGCGAACGGACTGGGGTGGAAATCGACGTCTGCCCGCTGACGCCGGACGGGCGCATCGATCTGGAAGCGGCCGAACGCATCCTCACCCCCGCGCACAAGCTCGTGGCGTTCGCGCATGTGTCCAACGTGCTCGGTTCGATGCTTCCCGTGGAACAGGCGGTGAAGCTGGCCCATGCCGTCGGCGCCAAGATCCTGCTCGATGGCTGCCAGGCCGTCGCCCGCCTTGCCGTGGACGTGAAGGCGCTCGGCTGCGATTTCTATGTCTGCTCGGCGCACAAGCTCTATGGGCCGACGGGCATCGGCGCGCTGTGGGCCAGGGCCGACATCCTCGATGCCATGCCGCCCTGGCAGGGCGGTGGCTCGATGATCGACCGGGTGACCTTCGCGAAAACGACCTATGCCCCCGCGCCGCAACGCTTCGAGGCGGGCACGCCCGCGATCGTCGAGGCGATCGGCTTCGGCGCGGCGGTGGATTTCGTGCAAGGCATCGGGCTGGACGCGATCCACGCCCACGAAGCCGCGCTGGTGGCGCGGGCGCGTGGCGAACTCTCGCGGCTCAATTCGGTCCGCCTGTTCGGCCCCGAGGACAGCGCCGGCATCGTCAGCTTCGCGCTGGAAGGCGTGCACCCGCACGACCTTGGCACGATCCTCGACGAGGAAGGCGTGGCGATCCGCGCCGGGCACCATTGCGCGCAGCCGCTGATGGACCATCTTGGCGTTCCCGCCACGGCCCGCGCCAGCTTCGGCATCTACAGCGATGACAGCGATATCGCCGCGCTGGTGCGCGGCATCGAACGGACGATGAGGATTTTCGGATGACGAACGGTGAGGAACCCAGGTTCACCGTGGAAGAAGTCGAAGACGTGGCCGCGCCGCGCCGCGCCCGCGTGGAAGACATTCCCGAACCGCCTGAAACGCCGGCCGAGAAGCTGGAGCGCAAGCGCGACTATCTCGAAGGCTTCCTGGCGGAAAAGCCGCAGGGGGTGAGCGCGGGCGAGCCGGGCGGCGAAACCTACGAAGCGGTGATCGACTCGCTGCGCGAAATCTTCGACCCCGAAATCCCGGTCAACATCTATGACTTGGGGCTGATCTACGGCGTGGACGTGACCGCCGATGGCCATGCCACCGTGACGATGACGCTGACCACGCCGCATTGCCCGGTCGCCGAATCGATGCCGGGCGAAGTGGAACTGCGCGTGGGCGCGGTGCCGGGCGTGCGCGAGGCCGAGGTGAACCTCGTCTGGGACCCGCCGTGGGACCCGCAGAAGATGAGCGACGAAGCCAAGCTCGAACTGGGCATGCTGTGATGGCCACGGCGGTGACCACGCTTGCAGACGGCCTGACGGTGACGCGCGCCGACTATGGCCACGCGGCCGACGCCGATGCCGTGGTCACGCTGCTCGATGCCTATGCGCGCGATCCGATGGGTGGCGGCGCGCCGCTGGCCGACGACGTTAAGGCGCGGCTGGTCGATGGCCTCGCCGGCCATCCCGGCGCCTTTTCGCTGATCGCGCGGATCGATGGCCAGCCCGTGGGTCTCAGCAACTGCTTCACCGGCTATTCCACCTTCGCGGCGCGCCCGCTGGTCAACATTCACGACATGGTCGTGCTGCCCGGCCATCGCGGCCACGGCATCGCCCGCGCCATGTTCGCCGCCATCGAGGACGAGGCGCGCGCGATCGGTGCGTGCAAGGTCACGCTCGAAGTGCTGAGCGGCAACGAACGCGCCAAGGCGGTCTATGCCGCGCTTGGCTATGGTGACTACACGCTCGATCCCCAGGCCGGACACGCCCTGTTCTGGCAGAAGAGGCTGACATGACGACAACCACCACCACCCGCCGCCCCCGGCCCGCCGCCGTCCTGCTGACGCCGTCGGCCGAAGCGCGGATCGCCACGCTGATGCAGGCGGCGCCCGAAGGCGCGATCGGGGTGAAGCTTTCCACCCCGCGCCGGGGCTGCTCCGGCCTTGCCTATTCGGTGGACTACGTGAACGAGGCCAGCGGCTTCGACGAACGGATCGAAACGCCCGGCGGCACCTTCTTCATCGATGGCGCGTCGGTGCTCTACCTCGTCGGCAGCACGATGGACTGGGTGGAAGACGATTTCCAGGCCGGGTTCGTGTTCCAGAACCCCAATGCCAAGGGCACGTGCGGCTGCGGCGAGAGCTTCACGATCTGATCCTTTTCGCGGAGCCGGTGCTGCCGGTTCCGGTCATTACCACCAGCGCCACAGGCCGGCGGGAATGCCCGACAGCCACAGGTGCAGCCAGGTCACCCCGATCCACGCGGCAAGGCCTGCCAGCCAGAACCAGCCCAGATCGGCCAGCCGCCCCACATGCGGCCAGTACGCGGTGCGGCCGCACCAGGCGCGCCAGGCATCGGCGTGCAGCGCCAGCTTCTTGCGATCCTGCATATGCGCGCCGACCAGCGCCAGCACCGCGATCGCCCCCGCCAGCACGATAACCCGCGCGCTGGGCGCCACGATCACGTGGGCCACGGCCCACAGGGCAAAGCCCATCATCATCGGATGGCGCGTTACGCGGAACACGCCGCGCGCCTCGCGGGTCGCCAAGCCTGCCATCGACGCCTCGGGCATGGCCGGGTTGCCGATGAGCGAGGCCAGCAGCAGCGCCATCGCCAGCACGGTCAGCACGCTGGCCACCAGCCACGGCGCGTCGGCCCATCCGTTCCACAGCAGCGGCCCCGGCGTCGCGGCGCGAAAGGCCACGATCACCCAGCCCAGCGTGGCGAAAGCGACCAGCGAATAGACCCCGGCAAAGTCCCGTTCCCCCAGCGCCCCGACCAGCGGCGCGCGCAAGGGGTGCGACAGGAGGAAATGGGTGCCGACAAACGCTGTCGACGCCGCCACGAGCATCACGACCGAAGCATCCATGTTCGTTCTCCCTCCCGCGCGGCGCGGTCCGCCGCGTCTATTGATAGGCCTTGGGCAAGCTCCCTTCCTGCGGGTGCCGATAGCGGTCGCGCAGCCGCGTCTGGTGATTGACCAGCGATTGGGCCACACCGTCCACGTAAACCGCGACCACGCCGGACGTAACCTCCAGCGGATCGCCATCCCACACCACCACGTCCGCCGCCCGGCCGGGCTTCAGGCTGCCGAAGTGATCGCCTTCCCCGATGATCTCGGCCGGGACCGAGGTGATCGCCGCCAGCGCCTCGCCCCAGGTCAGCCCGGTGGCGCCCGGCACGCGCGCCACGCCCACGAGGTTGCCGGCATATTGCGGCGCATAGCGCGGCTGCTCGCCATCGTAGAAATTGCCGATGGCGACCTTCACCCCCGCCTTCTTCATCCGCCCGATGTTCGATTGGGTGGCGGCCAGCGTCTCGAACCGGCCGGGCAGGTCGGTCAGCGCGGTGGCGATCACCGGCACCTGCGCGGCGGCCAGTTCGCCCGCCACGCGCCAGCCTTCGGACGCGCCGACCACGACCAGGCGCAGCGCCGGAAATTCCCGCTTCAGCGCCAGCGTGGCGCGCATGTCGGCGGCGCGATCGACATGCACGTAAAGCGGCTGCCGCCCGGTGACGACGGGCACCAGCGCCGCCGCATCGAAGCGCGTCAGCAGCGTGTCGGTCGCCTGCCCCTGCACGGACGAAACCATGCGTGGATCGCCGCCCGCCACGCCGGGGGCGGACAGCCCGGCGCGCCGGTCCAGCTCGCGCGCCTCGCGCAGCGCGTTGCGCAGCAGCGCCTGCGCCGCCACGCGGCTGCCGCCGGCCAGGCTGGCCCCGCGTTCGCCCAGTTCGACATACTGGAACGCCCGCGCGCGCGTCACCGGATCGGCGGTCGCGGCCAGATCGATCACCGCGCCCTGGCCCGCGAAGATCGCGTTGCCGGCCACCGGCGCCACCGCCGCGCGCGTCACCCCGCCCGTGCGCGATACCGCCACCGGCGGTGCATCGGGGTCGATCGCTACCGAGACATCGAGCGCGGCGTTGAACACCGCCTTGTCGGCATCGTCGTCGTTGCTTTCCGAAACCGCGCCGACGTCGACCAGCCCCAGATCGGTCACCGCGATCACCAGCCCCGGCGTGACCCACTTGCCGCCGGCGTCGATCACCCGCACGCCCGCGGGCACCGCCACGCCGGCGCCCGCCGCCACGATCTTGCCGCCGCGGGCCACGACCACGCCGTTCTCGATCGGCGCGCTTCCGTCGCCCACCGCGACCCGGGCGTTGACGATCGCCCAATCCGCCGATGTCTGCATCCGGGCCTGCGTCTGGGCCAATGCCGGCATGGCCACTGTCGCGGCCAGCAGCGCCACCGCGCCGCGCCTGATCCTGCGCGCGATCATTTCACGTCTCCCTCGCCGGGCAGGCCCAGTTCGAAATCGGACACCGGCCGGCGCTTGGGATCGAGCGCGTCGTACAGCAGCGCCCCATCCACCCAGACCTTTTCCGGCCGTGCATAGACCGACAGCGGATTGCCGTTCCACAGCACCACGTCACCCATCTTGCCGGAGGCCAGGCTACCGGTCTTCGCGTCGATGCCCAGCGCCTTGGCGGGGTTCAGCGTGAACCAGCGGACCACCTGTTCGTCGGGAATTGCGATGCCGATCCGCCGGCCATCGCCCTGCGCCTTGGCCGCTTCCTGATTCAGCCGCTGGATGCCGTAATCGTCGTCCGAATGGATGATCACGCAGACGCCGGCATCCTGCAGCAGCGCGGCGTTTTCGGGAATGCCGTCGAACGCTTCCATCTTGAAGCCCCACCAGTCCGCCCAGACCGCCGCGCAGATATCGTTCTGCTTCAGCAGATCGCCGATCTTGTAAGCTTCCACCGCGTGGTGGAACGCGCTGACCTTGTAGCCGAACTCCCGGGCCATATCGATCACGAAGGCCATCTCGTCCGCGCGGTAGCAATGGTTCTGCACCAGGATCTTGCCGGCCAGCACGTCGGCCAGCGTCTCCATGCCGAGATCGCGCTCCTCCAGCTTGCCGGCATCGCGCTTGCGCTTGTATTCGGCGGCCTTGATCCACGTCTGCCGATCGACCGCGAAGTTGCCCATGCGCGTCGAGGGCATTTGCCCTTTCGCGCCATAGACCCGCTTGGGGTTCTCGCCGCAGGCCATCTTCATGCCATAGGGAGCATCGGGAAACTTCATGCCCTGCACCGTGCGCGAGGGCACGTTCTTGAGCACGACCGAACGCCCGCCGATCAGGTTGGCCGATCCCGGCAGGATCTGCAGCGTGGTGACGCCGCCGTTGGCCAGCGCGCGCGAAAAGCCGGGGTCCTGCGGCCAGACGCTGTGTTCGGCCCAGACCTGCGGCGTGGTCGGGCTGGTCATCTCGTTGCCGTCCTGGTGGGCATCGACCCCGGGGCTGGGATAGACGCCCAGGTGGCTGTGAATGTCGATTACGCCCGGCGTCACGAACTTGCCCGTACCATCGATCCGGCGATAGGTGGCCGGCACCGCCAGCGCGGCATCGCCGACCGCCTGGACCTTGCCGTCGGCGACCAGCACGGTGCCGTTGTCGATCCGCCCGCCGGCACCGTCGAACACCGTCGCGCCGACGATGGCGACCGGCTCGCCCGGATAGGCGCGATAGGTGGAGGGGTAGGGATTTTCATTCCAGGCGGGCGCGGTCTTCTCGTCCTTCGATTTCGCCAGCCCGGCGCTCGTGGCCAAGGGCAACGCCAGCGCCAGCGCCAGGCCTGCCAGGGCGTGCCCCGCCGTTCTTCCCATTCGCCGCATCATGCGTTTCCCCACCGTTTTCCCCACTGTCCCTTATTGCACCCCGTGCATCAGTCGCTTGAGCGGCACGGCCAGCAGCAGCAGGACCACGCCGATGACAGCCGAAACTTCGCCGATGGTCTGGAACACACCGACATAGGTCTCAAGGCTGACCTTGAGATTGGTCACCTCGCCGCCCACCGTCTCGACACTGGCGAACTGCGCGACAACACCCGCAACATACTGCGCGACCGCGATGGAAAGATACCAGGTTCCCATCATCATGCCCACGATACGCGCGATCGAAAGCTTGGTGACCATCGATAGGCCCACTGGCGAAATGCACAGTTCCGCCATCGAATGGATCAGGTAGAGCCCGGCGAGCCACCACAGCCCGACCTTGAAGTTGCCATCGGCAAACTGCGCGCCCCAGACCAGGAACAGAAAACCCAGGCCCACGCCGATCAGCGCTATGCCGAACTTGACCGGGATGCCCGGTTCCAGTCCGCGCCGGGAAAGGGCTCCCCACATCATCGAGAACAGCGGCGCGAGCGCCACGATGAAGAAGGCATTGAAGAACTGCGTCTGCCCGGCGGTGATCGAAAACAGGCCGAATACGCTCATGTCAGTGTTGCGATCGGCAAACAACGTGAGCGAGGAGCCCGCCTGCTCGAACAGCGTCCAGAACACCGTGTTGAAAGTGATGAGCACCATGGCCGCAACCATCATCTGGAACTCGCGCGCATCGCCGTTGCGCCACGACCAGAACAGGATGCCGGGCACGGCGACGAGGAACGTGCCGAACATGATTTTGCCCATGATCGGCAGGCTGGCGATATAGCCCAGCAGGCCGGCGCTTTCGGGCGGCTTCACATAGGCCATGAGATTGGCGAACAGCAGATATGCCAGCGGCACCGCCGCCAGCGCGCCGATATAGACCAGGGCATCGCGCGACGGGTCGGCGTCCGCCGGCCGTTCGCCGAAGCCATCGAGCTTGCCGCCATCGAACTGGAACAGCAGCCACGCTACTCCCATGCCGGCCGCGGCAAGCGCAAAGCCCGCCCACCAGCCCAGCCCACCCCATGAGCCCATGCCGACGGCCAGCAGCGGGCACAGGATCTGCGAGAACAGCGAGCCGAGGTTGATGCCCATGTAGAAGATGGTGAAGCCGGCATCTCGCCGCAGGTCGCCCTGCGCATAGAGTTCCCCCACGATGGTGGCGATATTGGGCTTGAAGAAGCCATTGCCGACCGTGACAAGCGCTAGACCGAGGATCAGGAAGAAGGTGAAGAGCGCGGAGCGTTCGCCGCCCGGTTCGAACTTGCCGGGAGCGATGCGGCGTGCCTCGCTGCCGTCGGCGCGCAACAGCGAGATCGACTTGTCTTCGTTGCCCTTGATCTGCAGCGCCGCGCCCTGATCGCTGACATACTGCTTGCGGGCATCGCCGGTCCCGGAAACCGCTACTTCATAGCGCTGCCCATCGATCAGTGCGAAGGGCTTCGCCGCGCCGCCGCTGCTGGAGAGGCACAGCACGACATAACCCAGGCTCATCAGGATCGCGCCGAACTTGACCGAGCGCTTGGAGCCGAGAAAGCGGTCGGCCATCAAGCCGCCGATCAACGGGGTGAGATAGACCAGCGCGGTGAAGCCGCCATAGATGCCGGTCGTCGTGGTATCACTGAACAGGAAATGCTGCGCGAGATAGAGCGTCAGCAGCGCGCGCATGCCGTAGTAGCCGAACCGCTCCATCGCCTCGGTCGTGAACAGGCGGGCGAGCTGGCGGGGATGGCCGAACCAGCTGGCATCCGCCGTACCGGAAACGGGCGGCGCCGCATCGTGTGAAACTGTCATCGGGGCAATGCTCTCCACAAACCGTCGGGACGCCGGCCGCGGCGCGGCGCCGGCGTCGTCCATGGCGCGCAAACTAGCGTCAAATGCCGGCAAGAGAAGAAACTAATCGCACGCGAAACCAGTTCGACACGATCATGCGGCGCGCAACCGGCCGCCTCCGCACACGCCGCGCGCGAACCGGTGATGCGCGACATAATATTGCGCTGGAAAAGTGCACAGAACGCCCGCCGCATACCGTTTGCGTGCCAAGCTGTATTATGCCACTAGATCACCATGAGCATGGCCAGCCGCCCCGTCTACCTCAAGTTGCGCGACCAGATCGCCGCCGCCATTATCGAAGGCCGCTACCCGGATGGGGCCATGCTGCCGTCCGTCCGCGCGTTTGCCGCCGAGCAGGGCGCCAACCCGCTGACAGTGGCCAAGGCCTACCAGCAGTTCCAGGACGAAGGGCTCGTTCATGTGCAGCGCGGGATCGGCATGTTCGTCGCTCCGGGCGCGGCGCGAATCCTGCTCGAAAGCGAACGGCAGGCCTTCCTGAGCGACGAATGGCCCCACATCGCCAGCCGAATCCGGCGGTTGGGGCTGGATGCGGACGCTTTATTGCATGAAAACGCCCCTGAATCGGTCAAATAGCACCATTTCGCAACGGTTCCCTCACAATCGATAGATTGTGCAGCAACGCGCTGTCTGGCAAAATCCCCGACCACGTCATCGATGGGGGTCGATATGACGCGGGAAAGCGGTTTCGCTTTCTTCTTGGGGATGCCGTCAGGCATCGGCGGAGGGTAGGTATGATCAGGTCTGAATTGCTGCAGGAACTGGGGCGGGAAAGCCCCGGTCTGCGTGCCGAGGAAATCGAGCGGGTCGTCGATGTGTTCTTCGACGAGATCGCCAAGCGCCTTGCCGAAGGCGGCCGGGTGGAACTGCGCGGTTTCGGCGCCTTTTCCACGCGGGAACGCGAAGCCCGCAAGGGCCGCAATCCGCGCACCGGCGAAGCGGTGGACGTGCCGGACAAGCGCGTGCCCTATTTCAAGCCCGGCAAGGAAATGCGCCAGCGCCTTAACGCGGACTGACCCGGCCGGACCGGATGAAGCATGGTCCGGCGCGCGATCCAGCGGCGCCGGACCGGCTTCCAGCAAACCCGCTCCTCCCGAACATAATCGGCGGACTGCATTGCGGCGGTGGTGCCGTTGTGCCAATCGCTCCATCACCCATTCGGCGGACGTGGCGGAATGGTAGACGCAGGGGACTTAAAATCCCTTGGGCATAGCCCGTGCGGGTTCGAGTCCCGCTGTCCGCACCATTTCCGAGATATTTCATCCGCCTAGGTAATTGTGCTGATGAAATAATCTGGGATCGAACGGCGTCATGGTAACCGCCCGGAAAGACTTTGCACGCTATTGAACTCGTCGGTCAGGGCGCCTGTGCGCCCGGCGCGAATACCAACAGATAGCGTACAAGGGGACAGGGCTTGGCCCAGGAACACGATCTGCCGACGCCTCCGCGTCAGGACATGCAGACCCTGCCTGTCGGCGCCGAACTGCGCGCCGCCCCCCGCTTCACGCTGCTGATCCGTGCCGCCAAGCTGATCGCCGATGGCCGCGAATTCCTGTGCATCATCCGCGACGCTTCGGCCACCGGCCTCAAGGTTCGCCTGTTCACGCCGCTGCCCGAGCACAAATCGCTGATGGTCGAACTGGGCAGTGGCGAACGCTATCCGATCGAAGTGGTATGGGCCGCCGACGACCACGTTGGCGTGCGCTTTGTGGAAACCATCGACGTCGAGCGGCTGCTCCACGAGAACCAGGGCAACCACGCCAAGCGGCAGGTGCGGCTGCGCATCGCGCTTGAGGGTCTGCTCTATTCGGGCGGGGAAACAGTCCCGGTTTCGTTCGACAACATCTCGCAGCAGGGCGCGCGCATCGAAAGCGAGAAGTGGCTGCTCATCAACGAGCTGGTGCGGATCGAAACAAGCGCGCTGCCGCCGATCTACGCCAAGGTCCGCTGGCGCAATCACCCGCATTACGGCCTGCTGTTCGAGCAGACCTTCAAGCTCGATGAACTGGCGCGCATTTCCGCCACGCTGCAGCCGGCCCCGGACGCGCAGCAGGCGCCGGACAGCGGCGATTCGGCCAGCCGCGCGGGCTGAGAAATTCGCGCGGTGAACCCTCCCGTTTCGGAGGGGTCGTTAACCACCCCTTAGCCAATTTCCTTCATTTCCTGTGGCAGAGAAACCGCGTGGACGGGGAAATATGATGGTTAACGTAGGGTGCCCTTCGGTTGGTTCCAGCCAGCAATACGATGTCGATGTCGCGATCATCGGTGCCGGACCCGCCGGACTCACCGCCGGATATCTTCTTTCCAAGCAGGGCTACAGCGTGGCCGTGATCGAAAAGGACACGCGCTACGTCGGCGGCATCAGCCGCACCGTCGAACACGACGGCTATCGCTTCGACATTGGCGGGCACCGCTTCTTCTCGAAAAGCAAGCAGGTCGTCGACCTGTGGAACGAGATCCTGCCCGACGATTTCATCCAGCGCCCGCGCATGAGCCGCATCTACTACGAGGGCAAGTTCTACAGCTATCCGCTGCGTGCGTTCGAGGCGCTGTGGAACCTCGGCATCGTGCGCTCCACGCTGTGCATGGCCAGCTTCGCCAAGGCCAAGGCCTTCCCGAAAAAGATGGTCAAAAGCTTCGAGGACTGGACCACCAACCAGTTCGGCTGGAAGCTCTATTCGATCTTCTTCAAGACCTATACCGAGAAGGTCTGGGGCATGCCCTGTGACGAGATGAGCGCCGACTGGGCCGCCCAGCGCATCAAGGGCCTGTCGCTGGGCGCCGCGGTGCTTGATGGCCTCAAGCGCAGCCTGGGGCTGAACAAGCGGCCGAATGACGGCATGCAGACCAAGACCCTGCTGGAAACGTTCCGCTATCCGCGCCTCGGCCCCGGCATGATGTGGGAAGCCGCGCGCGACAAGGTGATCGCCGCCGGCAGCCATGTGCTGATGGGCCACGCGATGAAGCAGCTGGCCAGCGATGGCCAGGGTGGCTGGCGCCTTTCCGCCACCCGCATCGACGCCGATGGCACGGTGCAGGGCGAAACGCTGATCCGCGCCCGCCATGCGATCAGTTCCGCGCCGATGCGCGAACTGGCCACGCGCCTGCATCCGCTGCCTGCCACCACGCTGGAAGCCAACCGGCTGCGCTATCGCGATTTCCTCACCGTCGCCCTGAAGATCCGTTCGGAAGACCTGTTCCCCGACAACTGGATCTACATCCACGACAGCAAGGTGAAGGTCGGCCGCATCCAGAACTTCCGTTCGTGGTCGCCCGAGATGGTGCCGGACGAATCGGTCGCCTGCGTCGGCCTCGAATACTTCTGCTTCGAAGGCGACGACCTCTGGGCCGCGTCGGACGAGGCGCTGATCGCACTGGCGACGAAGGAAATGGCCATTCTTGGCCTTGTCCGCCCCGAACAGGTCATCGGCGGCGTGGTGGTGCGCCAGGAAAAGGCCTATCCGGTCTATGACGACGAATATGCCGCCAATGTCGCCGCGATGCGGGCCGAACTGGAAGCGGCCTATCCCACGCTGCACCTTGTGGGCCGCAACGGGATGCACCGTTACAACAACCAGGATCACGCGATGATGACCGCGATGCTCACGGTCGAAAACATCATCGCCGAACGCCGTGTCTATGACATCTGGTGCGTGAACGAGGACGCCGAATACCACGAGGCAGGCGACGAAGGCGAACAGCAGGCGCTGCCCGCCGGCCGCGCGCCGCTCAGCGAGGATCAGGCCGCCGCGCTCGCTTCGGTGCGCGATGTGCCGGAACGCATCCCCGCCACCGCGGAAGCACCCGTCTCGGGCAAGCCCGGCCGCCGCGCCGCCTGATCGCCCCGTCCTGACCGCCCCGTCCTGTTCGCCGCGCCCGCCTGAAGGATCGCCATCGATGACCGAGGTCGTGCTTCCGCTGTTCCATCGCCTGCGGCAGGCCACGCTGGTGCGTTACCTGCTGGCCAGCATCGGCGCGCTGGCGGTGGATATGGGATGTTTCCTGGCCCTGCTCGAAGCCGGCCTTCCCGCCATTGCGGCTTCGGCCATCGGCTATACCTTCGGCATCGCGGCCCACTGGCTGCTGTCCAGCCGCAAGGTTTTCGCGGACCAGGTGGCGATGGCTGGTCCCGCCCGCACGCGTCAAAAGGCCATGTTCGTCGTTTCCGCCCTGATCGGGCTGGGGCTGACGACGGTGATCGTCGGCGCGTTCACGGCGGTCGGGATCGATCCGCGCGTCGCCAAGGTTACCGCCATCATCGCCAGCTTCGCCACCACGTGGCTCCTGCGCAAGCGGGTCGTCTTCCGGTGAACGGACCGGGTTTCAAAGCCGCCATCCCCGGCCGGGGCCTGTTACCGACCACGGGCGCGATCCGTGGCGGGACGACGGCCGGCGGCATATCCGGCTTCGGCTGGCCCACCGTGGTCCGCGCCGTGCTTGTATGGCTCGTGCTGTGCGTCATCCTGTTCACCGCCACGCGCACCGCGATCGCCACGATGCGCTTCGCCGATCCGGACGATGCGCTGCGGCTGCTGGAAGTGCGCGATCTGCTGGGCGGGCAAAACTGGTTCGACGTCCACCAGTATCGCGTCGCCGCGCCCGAAGGCGTGCCGATGCACTGGTCGCGGCTGGTCGATATACCGATTGCCGGCCTGATCCTGCTGCTGCGCCCGCTGGTGGGTGCCGCTGGAGCAGAGACGGTCGCACTGGTCGCCGTGCCGTTGCTGACGCTGCTCTGCGCGCTGCTGCTGATCGCGCGCCTCGCCGTGCGGCTGTTCGATCAGGAAGTGGCCGGCATCGCCTGCCTGGTCGGCGCGATCGCGAGCCCCGTGCTGTTCCAGTTCATGCCGATGCGCATTGATCACCACGGCTGGCAGATCGTGCTGGCGCTGGCGGCCTTCAACGGCCTGACCGCGCGCGATGCGCGGCGCGGGGGCACGGTGATCGGCCTCGCGCTGGCGGCGCAACTGGCGATCTCGATCGAAGGGTTGCCAGTCGCCGCGCTGTTCCTGGGCGTGTGCGCGCTGCGCGGCCTGCGCAATCCCGGCGAACGCCACGCCTGGCTGGCCCATGCCGCCACCGCGCTGGCGCTCGGCTCGATCGCCCTGTTCCTGGGCACGCGCGGCCTGCTCGACCCGATCAACCATTGCGATGCGATATCGCCGGTGCATCTCGCGGTGTTTGTCTGGGGCGCCATCGGCGCCAACGCGCTGCGCCTGGCCGCGCCGCGCCCGCTGGTGCTGCAGATCGGCGCGCTGGCGGTGATCGGCGCGGGCGCGCTCGGCCTGTTGCTGCTGGTCGCCCCGCAATGCGGCACCGGCGCGTTCGCGGAAATGGACCCTGTCGTCCGTAAATACTGGTACAGCGCGGTCAAGGAAGGCCTGCCGGTGTGGAACATGCCGCCGCTGAACGCGGTGACGATGATCTTCACCCCGCTGTTCGGCCTGCTCGCGACGGCGTGGTACTGGCGCCGCGCCTCCTCCGCGCCGGAACGGCTGCTGTGGCTCGATCTCCTGCTCGTGCTGCTGGGCGCCTATGGCGTGGGCCTGCTGGTCGCGCGCGCTTCGGGCACCGCCTGCGTCTTTGCCGCCGTGCCGGTCGCCGCGCTGGTGCGCGATGGCATCACGGCCTTGCGTACACGCGGCGTTTCCGCGCGCATCGCGGGCTATGCCGCGGCCGCCGTGGTGCTGCTGCCCGCGCTGCCCGTGTTCCTGTGGAACGCGTGGAGCCCCGCCAGCCACGACAAGCCGGACACCGCCTTCCACGTCACCCGCTGCCAATATGCGCAGGCTGCCAGGGCGCTCGACAGGCTGCCCCCGACCGACCTGTTCGCGCCGCTCGACATTGGTCCCAATCTGCTGGTCTATTCACACCACCGCGTGATCGCCACCGGCCACCACCGCGGATCGGCGGCCATGCGCGACGTGATCGATGCCTTTATCGGCACGCCCGAACAGGCGCACGCGATCGTCCGCCGCCGCCACGCGACGATGGTCGTGCTCTGTCCCGACATCAACGAGCCGCAGTATTACGCCGACGCCGCCCCGGACGGGCTCGCCGCGCGCCTGCTGAAGGGCAAGCCGCCCGCGTGGCTGCAACCGATCGATCCCGCGCCGGGTTCGCACCTGCGGTTCTGGCGCGTGGTGGATTGATCAGAGGACGGCGCGCGGACGGTGGCTTGAAAGAAGACGCCGGCCCGGTTTAGCCGCCGCCATCCAGCCGCTGTTGCGTCTGCGACCGATCGATCAGCATCTTGTCGGACCGGCGCTGGGCTTCCCATTCGCTCTTCCGCATGCAGATACGCTTGGCTCTTATGCGCGAGCCCAGTTCCGGAACCTTCTGACACACCATCGGGTCCGTATCCGCGTCCGCGTTGGCTGGTGTGGCCGCGGCGGCTTGTGCGGTCATCGTCAGAACTGTCCCGGCAATGATGGTAAACAGCATTTCACACCCGTTCAAAATCCATCGTACCCGGCGCGGGCAGCGATGAAGTGCTATGCCCCGATGATGTCACCTTTTTATGTCGAATGCCACCGTTAGCCGGTCGCCGGTGAGAAAGGGGCGTGTCGAATGCCACATCTGTGACGGAAACAGCACAAGTCGGCCCGGCACCGGCTTTATCACCTTGATGGGCGCAAGACCCAGCTTCAGAGATGCGGGAGCCTCGCCGAGAACAAGGCAGCCATCGTCCTCGGGCAAGGCTTCCGGCAGCGAGACGTAGAACACGCCGCTGATCCAGCCTTGCGGATGATGGTGGCTTTCATGGAACCCGGCGTCGCGCAAGCGGACGGACCAGCTGCCGGCGAAGCGGGGGTCATGTTCGCGTGATTGCGCCAGAACGGGATGGCGGGGATCGGATGCCCCCAGCCCCCGCACGTGATCGGCGACCGCGGCGCGCACCCTTTCCCGCAAGGCCGAGATCCCGGAATCGATCCGCGCGAACAGGGGGCCGTCCGTCTGGGTGCCCTTGCGCACGGACTGGTTCATGAAGCGCCCCGCCCGCGCGTGCAGCATTTCCAGTTCGCGCTTCAGCGAATGCATCGCGGCGGCATCGCACGGCAGGTCGTGCACCGTTATCAGGCCCGGCTGGCCTTCGAGCCATTCCGCCCTCGCATCGCCTGCCAGACGCCACGCGAGCGACGCGTAGGGCCAGAAGGCCTCCGCACCGGCCTTGTCCAGCCATGGTTCGATTTCCGCGCAGGCTTGCCCAACCTGCCCTGTCCGCAAGAGATGACGCGTGCGCCAGATGGCATGATCGGGTTCCGTGCCCTGCCCCAGCCGGTCGAATACGGCCGCGGCGGAGCCGTGGTCACCCAGATCGTCCAGCAGCGCCGCCCGGCGCAACAGCAAGGCGGGTGTGGCAGCACACCGGCCCAGCGCCCGATCGACCGCGCCAAGCCCCTCCGCATATCGTTCCGCGTCGGAAAGCAGGTCGATGGCAAGCACGTGCAATACTTCCGCCCGCGGGTGAACGGTCAGCGCGCGGTCGATGCTGGCCAGGGCCGAATCCGCCCGGCCGACAAGCATGGCCAGCTGGGCGAACTGGCGGTGCCCGTCCACCCAGCCGGCATTGCCCGAAAGCAAGGTGCCAAGCTCGTCGAGCGCCCGGTCGCCGTCCCCTTCCGCCAGACGCGCCGACGCGAGGCCCAGGCGCAGGTCCGGATCGGAGGGCGCAAGCGCAATCGCCTGCTCGAACAGGCGCACGGCAGGCACCCCCGCTTCCAGCGAAACATGCGCGAGCGCGTGCGCCAGCCGCGCGTCCGAGGGCGCGATGCGGCGGGCGGCCTGCAGCGCTTCCAGCGCCTCCTCGCGCCGATCGAGTTCCCGTCGCAGCAAGCCCAGGAAATGCAAAACGCGGGCATCGCGCGGATGTTCGCGCGCATAGGCTGCCAGCACAGGCTCCACCTGCGCCTCCTGCCGGTTGTCGAGCGCGCGCGATGCCAGCGCCAGAAGATCATCGGCCTCGTGCCTTGAACCGCCGCCCATCGCCTCAACCCTCACAGATCGGAGCGCCGCGGAGCATCGACCACCTCCGTCGCGATCACGGCACTGACAGCACTTTGCTCCAGCTCGGTTAAACCGGGATGCCAGACGTCGAAGATCAGCACGACGCGCAGCCGATCCGACGGATTCATCGCTTCATGCTCGATCGTGTCGTCGAAGACGAAGGCTTCGCCTTCGCGCCAGAACCGCGTTTCCGCACCCACGCGGAACCAGCAACCGTCCGGCACGACCAGCGGCAGATGGCAGACGAGGCGCGCATTGTTCACGCCCACATGCGGGGGAATGGCCGTGTTGGGCGCCAGCAACGAAAACATCGCGTTGGGAGAAGCGCCGGCGATGTCCGGCTGCGGCAGGCGCCCCAGCAGTTCCATCGTCACGGGGCATTGGCCGGCGTTTTGCGCGACAGCCTGTCCCTGGCGCAACAGGTGGATGGCCGTCCAGTCCCTGTTCCGGTTCAGGGGCCGCCATTGCGCCAGCGCTTCATGGTCCTGATACTGGATGTAAGGCAGCAGTTCGGACCGTTCCGATGCCATCGCCGTCCGCATTTCCTCGCGGATTGCGTCCGTTGCCGCTTCCAGATCCGAAAGCCACGGAAAATGTTCGCGCGGATGAAACTCCCGTTCCACAAGCCCGGGATAGTGGAAATGGGTCGGTTCGCTGTGGAACACCTTCGTCTTGTGCAGGATGTTGTCGCGAAACCGGTTCATCCGCCAAAGGGTATCGCCGTCGGCGGCGGTCTCCTGCGCCCGGATGGCGTTGCGCATCATGTCTTCGCGCTGCCTTAGCCATGCGTCGCGGACCTTTTCCCCGGCCGTGACGACCGGCGTCAGAGTCGCTCCCAGATCGCCGGAGGGGCGCTGGGCCAAGGCTTCGTCCCAGGCCTGCCCGCAGTGGTCATCGCCCATTTGCTCCAGCAGGCTGGCGCGCAGGACCAGCGCCAGGAAATCCAGGGGCGCGAGCGCCAGCGCCTGTTGGACGGCATCCAGCGCACGGCGCGGCTGACGCATGGCCCGGCGCAGACCGGCCAGTTGCAGCCAATGCGCTGGTGCCCCCCCGCCACCGGACAACGCTTGTTCCAGCACGCCGGCCCCGCCAGGCAGATCGCCCTGCCGGACAAGCGCATCGGCTTGCGCCAGAAGCCCGGGGTCCGGCGCAGCAGGCATCATGCGGATGCCGTCTCCGCCGAGGCCGGCCATTCGGGAACGCGCCCGTCGTCCAGCGAATAGCCGAACCGGTCGACCCACGGCCGGATCGTATCGAAGATCGGCGCCAGATGCCGCTCGTAACGCTTCCAGCGACCCGCTGAGCGCTGGTACACCGGTTCGACCACTTGCGCATAACTGGCGGTCGACACCATGCCCCGCGCGCGCGCGGCCTCGCGGTGGTCGAGCCCCTCTTCCGGCCAGGCCAGGCCCAGCCAGTCGAACAGCGGACGCAGTTCGCGCGCCGTATCCTCTACCAGCCGTTCGTAGACCACCGTCCGCACAGGCAGGTCGAACAGCGCAAGCGTTCTCTCCCAGTGCGAGAAGGTGAGGTCATAGAGGCTGGCGGCATCCCGCAGATCGAGAAAGCTCGACATCGCGTTGTTGGTTCGGAAGTTCGTGAGGAAGCAGCTCAACAGCACATCACACGGGTGGCGCATTGCAAGCACGAACCGCGCCTCGGGAAAAAGCCGGTGGATCGCCGCCGCCTGATTGGTATGGAGCGGCTGCTTGTCGACGATGACCATGCCCGGCGTCAGCCTGGTATGCGCGGCAACGCGTTCGAAGTAGCGCGCGCGCCGCCGCCAGTACCGCGGCGTCCGCCTGCGCCATACCGGCAAGCCCGCCCAGTTCCTGCTCGATTTCCACAATGAAGGGCTGCTCTTCCAGCACCACTGTCGTGGGGTCGGTCATCAGCATCGTATCAAGCAGCGTGGTGCCGGAACGCGGGAATCCGCCAAGGAAGATCGGCGCGGGATAATCACCGGGCTCGGGATCGAACGGCTTCCAGGTGCGGACCCAATCCGCCGTCAGGATCGCCGTGTTGGCGGCAACGCCGCCGCGGTATTTCGCCGCACGGCCGGTGGGGTCGCTGGGATCGTCGCGCCAGAAGGCGTTCATTGCCTCGAACGCCTCGAACGCCTCGTCATAACGGCCCAGGCGGTCCAGCATCAGCCCGCGCAAATGCTCGCGCCAGGCGCCGGAAACGACATCGCCGGCACGCTCCAGCGCAACCAGCGCATCGTCGTTGCGGCCCGCGCGCTTCAGGCGCAGCGCGTCGATGAAATCGATGGGCGGACCGTCGATCCCCACCGCGATCGCGCGCGCGCGCAGCGGTTCCAGATCGGCCTCGCGATTGACGCGCTCGTATACCGAGGCAAGCCCTACATAAGCCGGCGCATGTCCGTTATCGATCGCTATGGACGTTTCGTAGGCGCGTTCCGCATCCTCGTAGAGATTGATCCGGGCGGCCTCCAGCCCGAATTCGCTTTGCAGCGCCGCATCCTGCGGCGCACGACCGGCGGCATCGCGCAAGGCCTCGAACGCGGCGGTGTCATATCCGGCGCGCCGATAGAGGCCGTGCAGCGCCAGCAGCGGCGCGGGATCCTCAGGCACCGCCAGCGCGGCATCCCGCAACAGGGTTTCAGCCTCGTTGACCTCGCCCACCTCCATCAACGAATTGCCCAGGTTTACCCGTATCGGCTGGGAATCCGGCGCAAGAGCCAGCGCCTTTTTCAACGCCGCCGTCGCCGCGTGATGATCACCGACGTCGGACAGCGCATTGCCCAGGTTGTTCCAGGTGCTCCAGTCTTCGGGTTGTTCGGCGACGACGATCCTGTACAGCTCGATCGCACGCGGCGCATCGCCGGCTTCCTGGGCAAGCGCGCCACCCAGACGCGCAAGCCGCAGCGAGCGATCGGCCCGCGCGGATTGAGCATCGCACAACTGCAGCGTTTCCGCGGCCCGGCCGGTACGGAAAAGGCATTCCGCAAGGTTCGCGCGTGCCGCGATATCATCCGGCCGCGCGCGCAACGCTGCGGTCAGATAGTCCGCCGCACGTGCATATTGGCCACGGTGCATTTCGACGGCGCCGGCCAATCCCGCCAGAACCGGGTCTCCCGCATGGGCAACCCACGCGGATGCCGCCAGCGTAGCCGCGGCATCGAGGCGCCCCGCCCGCGCGTGCGCCGCGATCTGCTGCAATGTCTGGGGCGAAGCGGAAACTGCCATCAATCAAATCCTGCCGTCTTCAGGACACGCTGTCCATAAACGTAAAAAAGGTGGCGGCTTCCCGATGGAAGCCGCCACCCTCATCATTCGGATCGGAAACCGATCAGAAGTCCAGCGTGATGCCGGTGTAGATGTAGCGTCCGAGCGAGTCGTACACGCCCGGATAGGTGTTGCCGTTGCAGTACGTACCGCTGCAGGCGCTGGCGCCGAACGCACCCGAGCCCGAGGTAACCAGCGGCGGCTCCTTGTCGAACAGGTTCGTCGCACCCAGGCGCCACGTGTAGTGGTTGCCGATACGGGCGGTGAGCGACAGATCGAAGTAGCTCTGCGAACCGATATGCGAGTTGAAGTTGTAGTAGTTGCTGTTCAACGACGCGCTCGGGTTCTTGTACTCGACGTCGACGCCGCCGTAGAAGCGCCACTGGCCCGACAGCGTGATGCCGTTCGGCATCGCCCAGGTGAGGCGCGCCTTGTGGCGCCACTTGGGCTGCGGCACGCCGCAGGTCGGTCCGTAGTAGCCCGCGCAATCATACAGCGCGGTGAGCCCGTTATCGACCTTGTAGCTCGTCAGCGCGGTGCCCACGAGGCTGGCCGAAACGCGGCCCATCTTGCCCACTTCAAGCGCGTAGTTGAAGTTGAAGTCCCAGCCCTTGGTCTGAACGCCACCGATGTTGGTCGGCAGGTTCTGGACGAAGCCGTCCGAGGTCAGCCACAGCGAACCCGCGGCGTTGCGGTGGATAAGGCCGCAAGCAAACGCGTTCACGTCGTTGACGCACGAAGCCAGGATGGCGTCCGAACCGAAGCCCTGGATCGCGCCCTTCACCTTGATGTCATAGTAATCGACGCTCAGCGAAAGGTTGCGCACCCAGTGCGGCTGAATGACCACACCGGCCGTCTTCGTGGTGGCGATTTCCGGACGCAGGTTCGGGTTGCCGCCGATGAAGCCGTTGTACTGCGCCGCCGGGTTGGCGGTGACGCGCTGGCCAACGCGCAGGCCCTGCAGAAGGCAACCCACGTCGGCAGCGGTCAGCACCTTGCCCGCGCAAGGATCGGTCACGCCGTCAAGCGCCACGATCTGCGGACCGAACAGCTCCTGGATGTTCGGAGCGCGAACCGCGCGGTTGTAGGCGCCACGGAAGCGAATGTCCGAAATCGGCGCGAAGTCGACACCAAACTTGTAGGTGTTGGTGTTGTACTTGTTCCCGTTCGACACCGAGTAGTGCGAATAACGGTAACCGGCGCTCAGGCTCAGGTTGTAGAAGAAGCTGTCCTGAACCAGCGGAACTTCCGCTTCGGTGAAGAACTCGGACACCTTGTAGGAACCCGAAACCGGCAGCGTCGGCGCGCCCTGCCCGGTGAGATCGCCGGTGCTGAAGGCGTTGTCGGTCTTCAGATCCAGCGATTCCTTGCGGTATTCGGCACCGAGAACGATGCTCACACCCTGCGAAGCCCACGGCGCCTTGATGTTGTACTTGCCAAGATCGCCCGAGATATAGCCGCTGGCAACCTGTTCGGACGTGTAGCCCGACTGGAAGCCGGTGGAGCTGACGTAGTTGATCGACGCGGCCGAAGGCGTGCCCGAGAACACGTTGTAGGGGACGCAGTTCGGATCGGCGCCAGTCTGCGCCGCACGGCAGACCGCCGTACCGCCAGGCCCGGCAACCGCGTCAAGCGCGCTGACGAGACGCGAGGTCGAGAACTCGTTGCTGTAGACCTGCGTATAGTTGGTGCGACCGTACTGGTAGTACACGTCATAGGACCACGCTTCGCCAAGATCGCCCTTGGTGCCGATGACGCCACGGAACGACGTGTGGGTCAGGTCGTTGATGCGCGGACCGCCTTCGACGTTACGACGCAGAAGCTGGAAGAATCCCTTGTTGTAGGTCGCGCCCGTGGTCGGATCGATATAGTTGACCGCTCCGGGAGGCGTGGTGCCGTACACCGACTGATAGCTGGTCGCGGTCAGCGGATAGGTGCCGTCGTTGCCAACGATCAGGTTGTCCTGCGCGCAGATGACCGAACGCTGCTGCGCGCTCATCAGCGGGTTGTCGCAGTTGATCGTCAGGGTGTTGCCGAAATCGCCCGACGGCGCGATCTGCGCCACGGTGCGGTCGTTCATGAACATGAATTCCATGTACGGATGAATCGACTGGTTGATTTCGTAGTCGGCGAAGACGCCGGCCGTGTAACGCTCGTCAGGGCGCTGGAAGTAGTTCAGCGGCGCGAAGTTGTACCGGTTGGCAGCGCCCGGCGTGACCGTGCCGTTGCCCAGCGACGCCAGGGTCGAGGTGAGGCCGCCGCCCGGGTCGGCGAAAAGAATCGCGTTGTTCGAGGTTGCCGAACCGCCGCACTGCAGGGGCGCAGCCGGGTTCAGAGCACCCGAGCTCAGGCGCGCACCGGTGTTCTGAATGGTGCAGGCGCTGTAGTCACGGTTGGCCTGGAGAACGGGGTTGACCTTGCGGTAGCCGAAGTAGGCCGTCATGTGGCCCTGATCGTCACCGAACTTGGTGCCGAAGGAAACCGTCGCGTCGAATTGCTGGCCATCGGCCGCATTGCCCTTGGGATCAGGGAAGTTGCGGGCGCCCAGCAGCGGCGAGATCAGCTGGTTGCCGTTGCTGTGCTGGTAGAGGCCGTAGTTCGTGTCGACGCGGAAGCCTTCGAAATCCGTATCGATGATGAAGTTGACGACGCCCGAAACCGCATCGGCACCGTAGGTGGAAGAAGCACCGCCGGTCAGCACGTCGACGCGCTTCACCAGCGACGACGGAATGTTGTTAAGGTCGGCGGCCGAGCTGCGCGCGTTCGGATCGCCCGGCATGAGGCGGCGGCCGTTCACCAGCACCAGGGTGCGCGACGGCCCGAGGCCGCGAAGGTCGACCGTGGCGGTGCCGGTGGCGCCGTTCGAGAGAGTCGACGACTGCGAAGCGAACACCTGCGGCAGCGAGTTCAGCAGGTCTTCGGTCTTGGTCGTGCCAAGCGCCTTGAATTCATCCTGCGAAACCGCCGTGATCGGCGCGACGGAGGTGAGGTTGGGCGAAGCAATGCGCGAACCGGTGACGACGATCGGCTGGGCAGCCGCCGTATCATCCGCTCCGGCTTGCGGAGTGCCAGCTGCGGCGTCCTGCGCCAGCGCCGGCGCGGCCACAAGCGCAAGGCTCAAGGCGGTCGGCGCAACGCCGGCCTTCAGCATCGAAAATGTTTTCATTCGGTTCAGCCCCTTAAACAAGGTTGACGGAACGTCGATCACGTCCGTCGCGTTTCAAAGCCGGTACCCCGAGCGTATCCCCACAGTGATCGCCCAAATTCACGGCCAGATGGTGCATGCGTGGCGCAACAGGCATGGCGAAGTAAAGCCAAGTGGCCGTTCAGTGTTTCAAATCTGTACCCGATGTAACCATTCTGCAACACCCCCTCACAGCATATATTGTTATATATCAGTATCTTATGATAATATGATTGCACAACGCAGCCGTGCGCTTCACGGTGGGCGCTCCACGGATCGGGGTTTGCAATCCATGCCGCTTTCATCAAGGCTCGCCCTGGCAGCGGCCACGGTCGCGCTTTTCGCTTGTCCGATTTCGCCCGTCACGGCCCGCGACGGAAAGCCCTCCGAAAGCGCGAAACCGGCAGCTTTCCAGCAATTGATGGACTGCCGCACGATAGAGGACAGCGCGAACAGGCTCGCCTGCTTCGACCGGCAGGTCGCGATTCTGCAGCAGGCGGAACAGACCAAGGAAATCGTGGTCGCCGACAAGAACGCGATCCAGGAGGCCAAGCGAGGCCTTTTCGGTTTCACGGCGCCTGTGGGGCGGTTGTTCGGACTTGGTGGCAGCGCTGATTCGCCTGAAGACGAACTCAAGCGCATCGATACGGAAGTCTCTTCGGTCAGCTATGGGCGCGGTGGCGTTCTCAGAATCGCCTTCGTCGAGGGCGGAGCCTGGGAACAGACCGACACCCGCAACTTCGCCATTTCCCCCCGCGCCGGTCAGAAAGCCTACATTCTGAAAGGTGCGCTCGGCAGCTTCTTTGTCAGCGTGAATGGCCAGCCGGGTATCCGGATGCGCCGGGTCCAGTAGTCCCCGAGGATCAGCGCGCGCCGTCCCCCGCCACGAACAGCAGCGGATCGAGCCGGCGGTCCTTCCACTTGATGCTCCAGTGAAGGTGCGGCCCCGTGGCGCGGCCGGTCATGCCGACGAGGCCCAGCACCTGTCCCTGACGCACCACGTCGCCCTGTTTCACCAGCAGACGAGCGCTGTGGAGGAAGGCGCTGTTGAGGCCCATGCCGTGATCGATCATCAGCAGGTTGCCTTCCAGCGTGAAAGGCGCCTGCGCCGCCAGGATCACCACGCCATCGGCCGGGGCGACGAAGGGCACGCCGCCGCCCGGCGCGATGTCCAATCCGGAATGGTAGGCGCCCGGTTCTCCGCGATAGATACGCTGCGAGCCGAACCGCCCGGAAATACGCCCGCGCACCGGCCAGACGAAATCCTGCGTCCAGCCCTGCGCCCCGGTATCCACCGCGCGCGCGGCGTTGATCTGCGCCAGTTCCAGCGGCCGGCGACGCTCGAACTCGGCGCTGGGCGCGGCGCCGGGCCGCTTGCCCACCGCGACATGCTCGATCTGCCAGGCGCGCGGCGCGATTGCCAGAGGCGCGGAAACCTGCCGGCCATCCGCCAGCGTCGCCGAAAGAACAGCGGATGCGCCGGCATCGCGATCGAACGCCGCCAGAAAGCGGCCGTCCGGCGAGAAGGCCAGCGGCTGCCCGTCCAGCGTGAGCGCGCGCGTTCCACGTGGAACGCTACCGCGCAGCCACCCGCCCTGCGTCAGTTCGCCGGCCAGCGTGAAGCCGTTGAGCATGAGACTGTTCGCGGCGGACCTGGCCGGTCCGACCGAAGCCGGAGGAGGAACGGCGGAAGTCGCGGGGAGGAGGGATGCGCGATCCTGCGCGTCGGCACCCCCGCAGACCGCAAGCGCGCCCAGCGTACCCACACCAGCCAGCGCGCGCAGCCGCGCGATTGCCCGCGCCATTACCCGCAAACGCCGCATTGGATGCGCCGCCTCAGCCCTCGCCCAGCAAGCGGCGCGTGGCGATTTCGGGCGTGGCATAGGCTTCCTGGCGCTCGACGCTCCAGTAGCGCAGCACGTCGAGCGGGATCTGTTCGCCGCTGACGGCGCAGACCACATGATCGCCGGCCGAAAGCTGGCGGAAACCGTTGGGCAGGAAGTGCAGGCGCGCGGCGCGTCCGGAAGGTGACATCAGCATGGCCACGATCCTACCCCCATGCCGCCGTCAAAGCAATTTGGGCTGGTTGCCCGTGTCGGTGGCCGGGCGCGCCCGTGCGGCAGCCCGTCCGGCGGGAGGGGACTGCGGCGCCGGAGACGGCGGAGCGGCAGGCCCGTCGCCCGTCGCCACATCCAGCGCGCCGTCCACGAATTGCAAGCGCAGCACGGGCTCGCCCGCCGCCGCCGCGCGCGTCTTGACGAGGTGGCCGGCCGCGTCCGTCACCAGCACATAGCCACGGCGCAGCGGCGCCTTCGGGTCCAGTTGCAGCCGCAGCCGCTCCAGCGCGTCGACACGGCCGCGCGCCACCTCGATCCGCTGCAGCAGGCGTTCCGGCGCGAAGCGGAGCACGGCCAGCCGTTCGCGCTCGCGATCGAGCCGGCGGGTGAGCAACGCGGGGCGCAAGGCCCCGGCGTGGCGAGCAAGCGCGGCCCCCGCCAGTTCGGTGCGGTGCCCCAGCGCGCGGCGCAGGCGCTCGCCCAGATCGTCGAGCC